>NZ_JBHWBP010000006.1:0-77907 GCF_042735575.1 Streptomyces sp. NPDC059564
GCCGGTGGCCGCGGCGGGGCCGGGGGCCGCGGCGGGGGCCCAGGCCAGGGACCCGGCGGGGTCGGGGGCCGAGGCCCGGGCCGGAGTGGGGGGAGCGGGCGAGGTCGGGGGTGCGGGGCGGGTGGGGGGTGGGGTGAAGCGGCCCACTGAGACGCGGACCGCTTGGCCCGCCGCCACGGCGCGGCAGGTGTCCTCCGGGCCGGCGAGGCCGAGGTCCAGCGCGAAGTGGTTCAGCGTGCCCCCGGGGAACACCGCCAGCGGCAGACCGGCCCGCAGCGCGGCGGTGGCGGCCGCGTTGACCGTGCCGTCGCCCCCGCACACCCCGAGCACCGTGGCGCGGGCGGCGGCAGCGGCCAGCTCGGCCTCCAGCTCGCTCCCGGCGCACTCCACGACCTCCGCCCGCGGCAGCCGCTCCCGCAGTACGTCGAGCCCCGCCGCGCCTGCCGTCCCCGACCCGGTGTTCACCACCACCGTCAGCCCGGCCCCGTCCGGCAGCGCGGGGACCCCGGCCGCCGGCCGTTCGTCGCCCGGCGCGACCCGCGCCTCCTGCGCACCCCGCGCGAGACGGCGTACGACGAGCCCCGCCGTCACCCCGAGCGCCCCGCCCACCAGCACGTCGGACGGGTAGTGCACCCCGGTGTAGACGCGGGAGAACGCCACCGACGCCGCCACGGGCGCCACGACGGCCCCCCACCCGGGGGACTCCAGCGCCAGCCCGGCGGTGAAGGCGAAGGCCGAGGCCGCGTGCCCCGACGGGAACGAGGTCGTCCACGGCGGCACGGCGGGCTGCCGCACCAGCGGCACCCCGTCCAGCAGCGGCCGGGGCCTGCGCACGGACCACTTCCCGACCGTGTTGACGGTCGCGGAGGCCAGCGCGAGCGAGGCGGCTCCGCTCAGCGCCGCCTTGCGGCCCCGGGCCGAACCCAGGGCGGCGATCGCCAGCGCGGTCCCGCCCCACAGCACGCCGTGGTTCGCGGCCCGCCCGAGCCGCGGCAGCACCCGGTCGGCCCCGGGCCAGTGCCGCCGGGCCACCTCGTCGAACAGCCACCGGTCCCACCGCGCGACCGCGCCCCGCCAGGTCAGTTCCTGATCAGCCATCCCCGGCGCCTACCCCGGGACACAGATCCGGAATCAGCCCTCCGTTCCCCCGGGCCCCACCATGTCCTCCTCGTCCTCCAGCGGCCGCTTGCGCAGCAGCAGGACCACCATGCCGCCCAGTACCACCAGCCCCACCGCCAGCGAAGCGATCACCGGCGTGGCCGCCGAGCTGCCGCTG
The DNA here is from genome assembly GCF_042735575.1 of Streptomyces sp. NPDC059564. Classification (NCBI taxonomy): domain Bacteria; kingdom Bacillati; phylum Actinomycetota; class Actinomycetes; order Kitasatosporales; family Streptomycetaceae; genus Streptomyces; species Streptomyces sp. NPDC059564. The sequence continues at coordinate 1,277 of NZ_JBHWBP010000006.1, forward strand.
ATGGCCAGCCGCTCCCCGTCAGGGGACTCCTCCGGCGTGACCGACGCCGCCGCACCGGCGGCCGCCAGCTCGGCGGCTCCGGCCAGCGTGCCCACCGTCCCCGCCGGGGCCTGCGCCGCCGGCTGCGGCCAGACCGCCGTGGCGGTGGCGGCCGCCGCGGCGTCGCTGGAGCCGGCCACGATCTGCGCCTCGGCCGGGATCCCGCTGGTGAAGACCCGCCCGACCGGCACCTTCGTGGAGCCCTGCACGACGACCGAGGCCGTCCCGTCCGGGGTGCCCGCCGGTACCTCGAAGTACAGCGGGCTCCCGTTCGCCGCGGAGGTGACCGGCCGTCCCTCGGCGTCCACCACCCGCACTCCCATGGCCACGGCCGCCGCGTCCGGGGTCACCGTCACGCTCTGCGCCCCCGTCCGCACCGTCACCGGACCGAGCCGGGTCCCGGCCGGACCCGTCACCGTCCCGGACACCCGGCCGGGGTCCAGGTCCAGCGAGGCCGGCGGCTCCGGCAGCCGGCCCGCCTCCCGCTGGAGGTAGTCGGCCAGCCGCTCCGCCTCCGGGTCGGCCGCCTCCACCTGCGCCCCGTCGGCCAGCCGCCAGATGGCCACCTGGGTCCCGGCGGCCGCGCTCTCCGCGGTCAGCGCCCCGGCCCCGGCCTCCTTCGCGAGCCCGGCCAGGTCGTTGTGCTGCGGGTAGGAGTGCTCCAGCACCCAGCGGATCCGCCCGGCCTCGGCGTTCCCGGCGAGGAGACTGCCGTTCCAGCCGCTCTCCGTGTACCGGGCCTGCGGCTGCGCGTAGCCCGCGATCCCGACTCCGTACGTCTGGAGCATGCCGCCGCCGTCGACCCGCATCTCGTAGAGCCCGGCCGGGATCTGCCGGAGCGAGCCGTCGCCGCCGCGCAGGACCGCCTTCCCGTACGTCTTCAGCCCGTCCAGCACGGCGCTCGCGCCCCCGGCCGACCGGCCCGCGGCCGGGTCGGAGTCCGCCGAGGCGCGCACCCCCGGGCCGCCGGCCAGGGCGGCCGCGGTGAGCAGGGCCACGGCCAGGGGCCGCCGCACGGAGCCCCGTACCGCGCCCCCGCCGGCTGGTCGGGCAGCGGCGCCAGGATCCGGCGCAGGATCCGGCGCAGGCTCCGCGACACCCCCCGGGACAGCGCCGGGAGCAGCGGACCCGGCAGGAAGCGGAACCGCCGGCCGGGCCGCGCCGACGGCCGGTGGCGCGGCGGACGCGCGGGCCGGTCCGCACGCGGTCCCGGCGGCGGGCCCGGCTTCGGACTCGCCCGCGGACGCGGCGGATTCGGCGCGGGGCGTGGCGGATTCGCAGGAGGTAGAGGACGCAGAGGACGCGGGAACAGCAATCGACACAGTCTTCCCCTTCGGGCCAAAGACCCAGGTGCCCGTGAGTACCGGGGAATCCTAGCTGCCTCGAACACTCAGACCACCGCCGCCTTCTGAGGGCCCATCAGTGGGGTGTCCGTCTTGACCACCCGCCGGAAGGCCGCCGTTCCGCGGTTGAGGTCGTGTCCGATGGCCACCGCGTCGATGTCCGCCGAGAACCACCGGACGCCGTCGCCGTCGGGCGGATCCTCCCGGACCCGCAGTCGCCCGTGGACCACGAGCGGCTCCCCCACCGCGACGGAACTGGCCAGGTTCACCGCCAGCACCCGTCGCGCCCAGACCGTGTAGAAGCTGGTGGCGGCGTCCGTCCAGGCCTCGGTGCGGCGGTCGAAGTACCTCGGGGTCACCGCGAAGCGGAACCGCGCCGACGGCCCGGTCGCCGTCTCCTTGAAGTCGATCTGCGTCGCCACGTATCCGACCAGCGTCACCAGGGTGTCGTTCATCCCGGCCGCCTCCCCACGTCCCGTACCCGCCCGGACCGTCCGCACGGGGTACGAACATGCTGGCGCGGGGCGCCGCCGCCCGCTCCGGCCTGTGGATTACTGGCGGGTTGTGGACAACTTCGTCCCCCCTGCGGCGACCGTCGCGTACTGCTCCCGCACCTCGCGGTAGCGCAGCAGCTCCGCCGCCACCGGCTCCAGCACCCGGGCCCGCCCGCACCCGGCCGCCGCCTGCCGCAGTTTGCGCTCGGCGTCCTGCCCGTAGCGCCGCGCCGGGCCCCGGGCGGCGATCGAGCAGGCCCACTCGACGAGCGGCCCGCCGATGATGCCCGCCACCATGAACAGCACCGGCGGCAGCAGCTTCGGCTCCAGGACCCCGACGATCTGCCCGACCAGCCACAGCCCGCCGAAGATCTGCACCAGCGTCATGGCCGCCTGCGCCAGCACCGCGGCCGGCCACCAGGTGGGCCGCGGCGGCTTGGCGGTGGGTACCGCGACGGCCGCGCCGAGCGTCACCGCCAGCTCGTCCAGCGCCTCCGGCAGCCGTTCGGCGCCGCGCACGGCGGTCTCCCGTACGGCCTGCGCCCAGGGGTCGGGCAGCCCGATGACGGCCTCGTCGGCGACGGCCCGTACGGCCTGTTCGACCCGCTGCCGGGCGGTCACCTCCTCCTCGACCGGCATTTCGGCGGACGCCGCGGGGGTGCGGCCGATCGCGGCGAGGGCGGCCAGGCCCGCGAGGGTGCGCGGGGCGCGTCGGCTCTCGTACCAGCGCCACAGCCGCAGCCAGGGCGTGCCGCAGGCCTTGCCGGCGTTGCGCCGCCAGGCCCGTTCGGCGGCGAGGCCCGCCGCGTACGCCCCGACGGCCTCCGCGAGCCGGTCCTCGAACTCGGCGCGGGCCCCCTCGCCGATCTCGGGCCCGGCGTGCCCGTCGGCGACGTACAGGGGCCGCAGGCGCCCGGCGGCCCGGTCGACATCGGCGGAGATCCGCCGGGTCGCGGCGCCCTTCTCCTGGGTGAACTGTCCGAGGAGCTCGCGCAGTTCCCCGACGCCTTCACCCGTCAGGGCGGAAAGTCCGAGCACGGTGGCCCCCGGCTCCCCGTGCTCGCCGAGCGCGATGCCGTCGTCGTCGAGGAGCCGGCGCAGGTCGTCCAGGACGAGGTCGGCGGCCTCGCCGGGCAGCCGGTCCACCTGGTTCAGCACCACGAACGTCACCTCGGCGTGCCCCGCGAGCGGCCGCAGGTAGCGCTCGTGCAGGACGGCGTCCGCGTACTTCTCCGGGTCCACCACCCACACGACGGCGTCGACCAGCGCCAGGACCCGGTCCACGTGGTCGCGGTGCACACCGAGCGCCGAGTCCAGGTCGGGCAGGTCGACGAGGACCATCCCGCGCAGCGCCTCCGCCTCGGAGGTCTCGCGGGGCCGGCGGCGCAGCCGTCCCGGGATCTCCAGCCGGTCGAGCAGCCCGGCGGCCCCGTCCGACCAACTGCACGCGATCGGCGCGGCGGTGGTCGGGCGGCGCAGCCCGGTCTCGGAGATCTGCACCCCGGCGAGTGAATTGAACAGCGTGGACTTGCCGCTTCCGGTGGCTCCGGCGATGGCGACGACCGTGTGCTGCGGGGACAGGCCGCGGCGCGCCGCCGCCTCGTCCAGCACCCGGCCGGCCTCGGCGAGGGTCTTGCCGTCCAGGCGGGTGCGGGACAGTCCGACGAGCTGGCGCAGGGCGTCGAGGCGCGTCCGCAGGGCCTGCGCTTCGGGGCTGAGCGGCGGCGAGGGGGCCTTGCCGCCGTCGCTGCCGGCGCCGGAGACGGCCCGCACGAGCGCCTCGTCGCCCTCGCGCTGTTCGTCGTCCAGGTCCTCGTCGAGCTCGTCGTCGAGGGGGTCGAGGTCGTCGAGCGCGTCACGGACCCCGGATCCGGCCGCGGATCCGCCGCCGGATCCGCGGGCCCCCCTGCGGGCGGCCCGGTGGCGCGAGCGCGCGATGAAGCCGTCGTCCCAGCGGTCGTCGGTGCGGTCGCGGTCGGTCAGGGCGGTCACCGCGTCACCTCTCCTTCTGCAGTAGGGACAGCGCGGCGATCAGCTCGGCCTGCGGTTCCGGGGTCACTTCGAGCGCTTCCAGCGGGGCGAGCCTGCGGTCCCGTTCGGCGCGCAGCACCTGGTCGAGGTGCTCGGCGACCAGCTCCCCGCCCCGGTCGCGCAGTCGTACGGCGGCCTGTACGCCGATCCGTTCGGCGAGCTTCTCGCCCGCCGGGCGGGCCCGCTTGCCGCCCAGGAGGGCGGCGACGAGGAGGGCGGCGATGCCGTCGGGGTCGGGCGCGGGCTGCTTGTCGAGCCGGGCGACCTCCTCCTCGGCGAGTTCCTCCAGCACGCGCCGCCAGCGCCGGACGGCCACGCTGATACGTTCCGCCGCCTCCCTGTCGGGCGCGGGCAGGGTGACGGCTCCGGCGGCCGGCTCGCGCCGCCAGGCCGCGGCGATCCGCTCGTCGGCGGCGGCCACGGCGCACTGGAGCAGCGCGGCGAGGGATTCCGCGAGGGAGTCGAGGAGTTCGTCGGCGCTGGTGTCGAGGGGGTAGCCGCGCCACCGCGTGAGCGCGTCCCCGGCGAGTACGGCGCCCCGGTCGAGGCGGCCCCGTACCCGCTTGCCCTCCTGCTTGTACGCGTCCTCGACGGCCGAGGTCAGCCGTACGGCGGCGGCGTGCTGCGCGGCGACGGCGGAGGCGAGCTCGGGCATGCGGCGCCCGAGGGAGTCGAGCGCGCCCAGCGCGGTCCGCCCGACGGCGTACTGCCGGGCGGCCGGGTCCTGGACGTGGTGGGTGAGCCAGGCGAGCAGCGGCGCGACGGCGCTGGCCGGGAGCAGCCCGCCACCGCCGGCCGACTCGGGCAGCTCCGGCACGGTGAACCGCGGTACGTCGCCCAGCCCGGCCCGCGTGAGCAGGGCTCCGTACTGGCGCGAGACCTCGGCGAGCACCTGGTGCGGGACCCGGTCGAGGACGGTGATCAAGGTGGCCTTGTACTGCTTGGCGGTGCGCAGCAGGTGCCAGGGGACGGCGTCGGCGTAGCGCGAGGCGGTGGTGACCATGACCCAGACGTCGGCGGCGCAGATCAGCTGCGCGGCGAGTGTCCGGTTCTCGACCACGAGGGAGTCGATGTCGGGGGCGTCGAGGACGGCGAGGCCGCGCGGCAGGGTGGCGACGGTCTCGATCCGCAGTTCGCGGGTCGCGGTCCGCTGGTTCGGTCCGCGCGGGGCGCCCCTCTTGGGCGCGGGGAGCAGTTCGTCGTCCCCCTGGGGGGCCCAGACGCGCATGAGGTCGGGGAGGATGCGCATCCCGGCGAACCAGTGATGATCATCCGGATGGCAGACGAGTACGGGGGTGCGTGTCGTCGGCCGCAGCACCCCGGCTTCACTCACTTGGCGTCCGACGAGGGAGTTGACGAGGGTGGACTTACCGGCCCCGGTGGACCCGCCGACGACGGCGAGCAAGGGCGCCTCGGGCGCCTTCAGCCGGGGTACGAGGTAGTCGTCGAGCTGCGCGAGCAGCTCGGCTCTGGTCTGGCGGGCGCGCGGGGCGCCGGGCAGGGGCAGCGGCAGACGCACGGACGCGACCCGGTCGCGCAGGGCGGACAGGGCATCGAGCAGCTGAGGCCGAACATCCAAGGTCACCACATGCGAAGAATGCCCAATTTGGGACCATTTTTGAAGCTTATACGCCCTCTGCGCGCCGACCGCGACTCCAGCGGGACATCCTGGACACGGCGGACGAGTGGGACGCAGGCATAACGAGTGCACAACACCCAGGCCGACGCGGCGCAAAAGCGATGCGAGAATCGCACCTGCCTGCGATTATCGGGACCGCTTCACCGAACCTCCACATCGTGGCACGCGAGTGAAGCAACCGGGACAAGGCGACCGGAGCCCTATCCTTGACCCGGCACGGACCGCAGTCCCACCCCCACCAAGGGGCTCCAGGCCACCACGGTCACCTTCCGGCCCCCGTAGCTCAGTGGATAGAGCAGGCGCCTTCTAAGCGCTTGGCCGCAGGTTCGAGTCCTGCCGGGGGCGCTTGCGCCAGGCTCGTCCGGCCCCTCCCACGGGAGGGCCGGAGGCCCGGGGCCCCACGGTTTCCCGCACACCGCCGCCGGTACAGTACGCGGATGGCGAACCTACGCGAGCAGATCCTCGGCGAACTCGGCGCCCAGCCGACCATCGTGCCCAAGGTGGAGATCCGGCGACGGATCGACTTCCTCAAGGACTACCTGAGGACCACTCCGGCCAAGGGCTACGTGCTCGGGATCAGCGGCGGCCAGGACAGCTCGCTGGCCGGCCGGCTCTGCCAGATCGCCGCCGAGGAACTGCGGGCCGAGGGCCACGAGGCCACCTTCGTCGCGGTGCGCCTGCCCTACGGCGTACAGGCCGACGAGCACGACGCGCAGATCGCGCTGGAGTTCATCGGGCCGGACCGCTCGGTCGCGGTGAACGTCAAGCCGAGCGCGGACGCGGTCGGCGCCGAGACGGCGCTCGGCCTGCGGGAGCTGCTGGGCGACGGGGCCGGGCTGCGGGACTTCGTGCGCGGCAACGTCAAGGCCCGCGAGCGCATGGTGATCCAGTACGCGATCGCCGGTCAGCTGGGCCTGCTCGTCGTGGGCACGGACCACGCGGCCGAGGCGCTCACGGGATTCTTCACCAAGTACGGCGACGGCGGTGTCGACATCACCCCGCTGACCGGCCTGAGCAAGCGCCAAGGTGCCGCCCTGCTCCAGGAATTGGGCGCGCCGCCGAGCGTGTGGGAGAAGGTGCCGACCGCCGACCTCGAGGACGACCGGCCCGCGCTGCCCGACGAGGTGGCGCTGGGGCTGACGTACGCCGAGATCGACGACTACCTGGAGGGCGGCGAGGTCGCGCCCGAGGTGGCGGCGAAGGTGGAGTCGGTGTACCTCGCGACCCGGCACAAGCGGACCGTTCCGGTCACCCCGCTGGACGGCTGGTGGCGCGGCTGAGGCAGCCCGTTCACCGGCCGGGCTCCGCGCGGGGAAGGGAGTCCGTCCCGCCCGACGGGGGTGCGGGCGGGACGGGGATCGGGGGGATCAGGCCGCCGGGGCGTCCTGCGGGGAGGCGTCCTGCGGGGCCGCGTTCTGCGGGGAGCCGTCCTGCGCGGGGACGTCCTGCGGGGAGACGCCGAAGGCCTTGACGGCCTGGTAGTAGGTCCAGGCCGTGCTGTCGCACGAGCCCTTCTTGACGCCCGAGTACTGCGAGCACACCCGCTTGAGGTCCGCGTACAGGGCGTCGTCCAGCCGGGACTTGTTGGCGGAGAAGGAACCCGCCGCCTTGTAGTTGCGGTAGCCGAAGTCGTGGCGGGCGCAGGCCGTCTGGAACGGGAAGCCGAAGGGGTTGTCCGGGGAGGACGAGCAGTAGTCGGTGGACCAGTCGAAGCCGTACGCGGACCAGTTGGACTGGTTCCCGCGCGCCGCGAGCCAGGCGTTGTAGCTGGCCGCGCTGGTCTGCGTCCAGCTGCCGAGCACCTGCGGCTTGTCCGCCGGGGCCGCCGACGCGGGGGTCGCGAGGGCGAGCAGGGCCGCGGCCGCTCCGGAGGCGAGCAGGGGAGCGAGACGAAGACGCATGGCATTCCTCCGGGGCGGGGGTGGGGAACCGGTGAGCGGGCCGGTGAGCGGTGGCGGAGCGGTGGCGGAGCGGTGGCGGGCCGTCCGGCGAACTCGCCGGTGCGGCTTCGGGGTTCACTCTCCGGGCGGGCCATATCTCCGAGCCCCACGGCTTCTATAACGGCGTCCGGCGACGGCCGTGACGCAGGCCGGGCGCGGCGGCGGGCGCGGCGGGTGCGGCGGGTGCGGCGGGTGCGGCGGCGGATCCGGTCCCGGTGCGCGCCCCGACAAGGACTTCGGGCCTATGCCGGCCCGCCGGAGCAGCACTCAGGTATGACGCCGTATGCGACTTCAGACAGAGCCGAGATTCGTACTGCGGAGGGACGCGCGAACGGCCTTCGCCCCGAACACTTGTAGGTATGAACCGCCGTCCGCTCGTCATCGCCGCCGCCACCGTGGGAGTCCTTGCCACCGCGGCGCTCGCCCTGCCGAACCTTCCGCCCAACCCGGTCACGGACACCCTCAACGACCGGTTCTTCAAGGAGAAGGGCAGGCACTTCGCCACCGCCGCCGATGCGCCCACACGCGGTGACCTGGCGTTCGTGCTGCCGAGCTGGATACCGAAGGACGCCACCGACGTTCGGGTACGGGTGCGCACCACCGGCGATGCCCGGCTGATCCGGTTCACCCTGGGCAAGACCCCGCTCGACGGTCCGCAGTGCGCCGTCAGCGCGCCGGCGAAGGCGGGCGGGCCCCATCTGAAGGCCCGTTGGTGGCCGGGCGACACCCGGGCCGAGGAACGGCCCGAGTGCCGGGGGCCGCACCAATACCAGGTCGCGGTGCGCGGCAAGAAGGTCTACGCGTGGACCGACGGCACGCCCTCGCCGGGGGCGCGAATACAGGACGGCAAGCCCACCCTCGCGCCGGCCTCCGCCGTCCCGGCCGGCCGGCCCTGACGCCCCGCCGGGTCGGCCGCGGGGCCGGCCGCCAGGTCCTCGCGGGCCCGGGCCGGGTCTAGGAGGTGGTCCGGGTGAGGGCTGTGGCGGTGGCGCGGGCGAAGGCCTCCGGGTTGTCGAGCATGATGTTGTGCCCGCAGTCCGCAATGGCGACGACCGCGACCCCGGCGGCCTCCAGCGCCTCGGCGCCGGGGACCGAGCCGTCGGCCTCAGGGTGGAGGAAGCTGCGCGGGATCTTCAGGTCGAGCAGGAGCTCCCTCATCGTGGGCGTGCTCCCGGCGGCGAGGTGGACGGCGGTGCGGTGCAGGGCGGTGCGGCCGGCCAGCCGCATGGTCGACCACCAGTGCGCGCCGACCCGGTCGCGGACCTCGGACCAGCCTCCGGCCAGGAACTCCTCCTCCGTGTAGGAGGCGATCCCGCTGCTTCCGGGCGCGCGGCGGACGTGCGGGACCGGGTCCAGGTTGGCGTCGACCAGCACGAGCCGGGAGACCAGCTCGGGGTGGCGGGCGGCCAGCACGATGGCCACCGCGCCGCCCATGCTGTGGGCGATCACCTCGGCTCCCTCGGCGCGGGCCTCGGTGAGCGCCTGCGCCAGCGCGTCGGCGTGCGCCTCCAGGGTGTACGTGAACCCTTCGGGACGGTCGCTGTGCCCGTGGCCCAGCAGGTCCACCAGCAGCGAGCGCCGCCCGGCCAGCAGGGGGTGCACGGCCGAGGCCGCGAAGTAGGCGGGCGAGGTGGAGCCGAGCCCGTGGAGATAGACGCGGGCCGGTCCCTCCCCGGGGAATTCGACCCATCGGATCCGGTCGCCTTCCGGCGTGACCACGGCACTGTGCACGACGAGTTCCCCCTGACGTCGAGAAAGATCGATCCGGCCCGAGGGTAACCGGGTCCGCCAGGGGCTCGTCTACTCTCATCAGGTGATCGAGTACGTGAACCAACTCGACGGGGCCACGCCTCGGACTGGCGCGCTCCCGGTCGGCGCCGCCGTGGCCGTGTGGTCGCTGGACACCACGCGCGAGGTGATCGGCGGCCACGAGGTCGCCGGGGCGGCCGCGTTGCTGGACGCGGCCGAACAGGACCGCGTCTCGCGGCTGTTGCGCGCGGGCGACCGGCGCAGCTACCTGGCCTCGCACCTGGGGCTGCGGTTGCTGCTCGGGGGGTACCTGGGGCTGGCGCCGGAGAAGGTCTCGCTGGTGCGCGAGGACTGCCCTTGCTGCGGCGGACCGCACGGCCGCCCCGCCGTGGCCGGGGGCGCGGTGCACTTCTCGCTCTCGCACAGCGACGACATGGCGTACTTCGCCTTCGCGGGGGTTCCGGTCGGCGTGGACATCGAGGGGCTGCCGGGCGCCAGCGCGGTGGACGACGTCCTCGGCACCCTGCATCCGGCGGAGACGGCCGAGCTCTCCGGCCTCCCTCCGGCGGAGCGTCCGGCGGCGCTGGCCCGGGTGTGGTCCCGGAAGGAGGCCTACCTCAAGGCCACCGGTACCGGGCTCGCGCTGGGCCTGGCCGAACCGTACGTCGGCTCGGCGTCCACCCCGGCCCCGGTGCCAGGCTGGACCCTGCGCGACCTACCGTCCCCCACCGCCTACGCCGCCGCCCTGGCCCTCCGCACGCCCTGATCCGGGCCCCGGCCCCGCACCCCCCGCGCGTGGTCGGGCCACTCCGCGCCATCTGAGTCGGGCCCCGGCCCGTCACTGCACGCCCTCGGTCGGGCGTACGGCCCTCCACCTGAGCCGGGCCCCCTGCCCCCCACCCCACCCGCACAGTCGGGCACACTCCGCACGGTCCAGGCCCGGACACAGTCCCGCCAGCCACGCCAGCGCCGGCGCGGGGCCCGGCGGCACGGGTGCACGCAGCGCGAACTGAGCCGGGCCCCGGCCCGTCACCCCACGCGCGCCGAACGGGGGCACGGTCCTCCACCTGAGCCGGGCCCCTGCCCCCCACCCCACCCGCGCGGTCGGGCACACTCCGCACGGTCCAGGTCCGGGCACAGTCCCGCCAGCCATGCCAGCGCCGGCGCGGGGCCCGGCGGTTCGGCGTGGAGGGAAGGCGTCTCCGGTTCCGCGGTGCGGTGACGGGCCAGGATCTCCGGCTCGCCGGGGCTGTGAGGGCCGCGCCAACCGCCAAGCCCCTGGTGGGAAGGGCCTCGTAGGCCAGTGCCGGCGCCCGCCGCACCGCCTGCGGCGCGGCCCGCGACGCCTCGTCGAACTCTCCGCCCTTGCGGCCCGTCATGTCCGCGTGTTCACACCGTCCGACCCCCTAGTCTCACCGCCATGGACATCCGCCGCGCCAGCACCCCCGCCGAACTCCTGGCCGCCGAAGGGCTCTTCGACGGTCCCGCCCGGGAGGAGTGGTCCCGCCGCTTCCTCGACTCGCCGGGGCACCTGATGCTCATCGCCTACGTCGACGGCGTACCCGCCGGCATGGTCTCCGGCATCGAGATGACCCACCCCGACAAGGGCACCGAGATGTGCCTCTACGAGCTCTCCGTGGACGAGGGGTACCGGCGGCGCGGGATCGGCCGCGCCCTGACCTTGGCCCTGGTCGACGAGGCGAAGTCGCGCGGCTGCTACGGCATGTGGGTGGGGGTCGACACCGACAACGAGGCGGCCCTGGCCACGTACGCGGCGGCGGACGCCGAGGACGAGGGCGTCTTCTCGATGCGCGGCTGGACCCTGGGTCCCGGAGCGCCCGCCGCCCCGTAACGCCCCCGGCACGGGCCGACGGCGACAGCTCGGCCGGGTGCGGTTCCGCAGCCCGTGGCGCCCGGCGAGGGCTCGGGTGGGTGCGGCACGGCGCCCGGTGGTGGTCGGCGCGGGCCGAAGGCGACGGCTCGGCCGGGCGCGCCGTCGCGGCCCGTGACGCCCCGGCGCGGGCCGACGGCGACCGCCGGGCCGGGTGCGGTTCCACAGCCCGGGGCGCCCTGCGAGAGCCCGGGCGGGTCCGGCACTGCGCCCGGTGGTGGTCGGCGCGGGCCGAAGGCGACGGCTCGGCCGCGGCGTTGCGGCCCGTGGCGCCCTGGCGCAGGCCGACGGCTACAGCTCGGGCAGGCGCAGTTCAGCAGCCCGGGGCGACCGGCGACGGCTCGGGTGGGTGCGGCGCTGCGGCCCAGGGCGATCGGCTCGGGGCGACGGCGGAGGCCCGGCGGAGTGCGGAGCCGTACCCCGTGGCGCGCAGCGCGGGCCGACGGCGAATGCCCGATCGGGCGCGGCGCTGCGGCCCGTGACGCCCCGGCGCAGGCCGACGGCGAAGGCTCGGGCGGGCGCGGTTTCCCCGGCCCGTGGCGCGCAGCGCGGGCCGGAGGCGACGGCTCGTGGTAGTCGGCGAGGGCTCGGGTGGGTGCGGCGCCGCGGTCCGTGGTGGTCGGCGTGGGTCGGCGGCGAAGGCCCGGGCGGGGTGCGGCGGCGCGCCGTCCGGGGTGGCGTGTCGTGCGGCCACTCGGAGCACCCTCCGCGCGCCGTCGCCGGGACCGGCCGAGCATCGGCGACATGACCGCCATGACCGCGCTCCTTCCGGCCGCCGCCCTCCTCGCGGCGGCCACCGTCCTGCCGCCGCACCCCGCCAGCGCCGCCGACGCACCCATCGCCCCCTACGTCGTCGTCCTCAAGGACGCCACCCCCCGCGCCCCGGCCCGTGCGCTGGCCGCCGAGGCGGCGGAGGCGGGTGACCAGGTCGGACCGGTCTACGACACCGCCCTCAACGGCTTCGCCGTACGCACCACCGCGGCCCGCGCCGCCGAACTCGCCGCCGACCCCCGGGTGGCCTTCGTGGAACCGGACGCGCTGTACCGGATCTCCGACCCGCTGGAACCCACACCCGTCCCCGCGCCGGTCCCAGCCCTAGCGCCCGCGCCCGTGCCCGCGCCGGTCGTCGCCCCGGCTCCGGTCCCGACCCCCGCACCGGTCGCCGTTCCGAGCCCGGTCCCGACCCCCGCACCGGTCGCCGTTCCGAGCCCGGTTCCGACCCCCGCACCGGTCGCCGTTCCGAGCCCGGTTCCGACCCCCGCACCGGTCGCCGCGCCGGTCCCGGTCCCCGTGACGAACCCGACGCCCGTCCCGGCACCTACCCCGGCCCCGGTGACAGCCCCGACACCCGTACCGGCCCCGGTCCCGGCCCCGGTGACGGTCCCGACGCCGGTCCCGCTAGCGACGCCGGTCCCGCTAGCGACGCCGACCCCGACCCCGGTAGCGACGCCGACCCCGGTGCCGACCCCGGCCCCGGTAGCACCCCCGACCCCGGTGGCGCCCCCGGCGCCCGACCCCGTCGCCGACCCCGGTGTCGGTGTGCAGCGGCCGGTGGTCTGGGGGTTGGACCGGATCGATCAGCGGGAGTTGCCGCTCGACGGGGCGTACGCGTACGCCACCCGGGCTCAGGGCGTCACCGTGTACGTCGTCGACACCGGGATCAACACCCTCCACCAGGAGTTCGGCGGCCGCGCCCGCGCCGGTTACAACGCGGTGTTCATGGAGGGCGCCGCCGACTGCAACGGGCACGGCACGCACGTCGCGGCGACCGTCGGCGGGGCGACGTACGGGGTGGCCAAGGGGGTGTCCCTCGTCGGTGTGAAGGTGGCCGACTGCCGGGGCGACGGCCGGCTGTCGGGGATCCTGCGCGGCCTGGACTGGATGGTGAAGGATGTCGCCAAGAACGCCGCGAAGGGGGCACCGGTCGTCGCCAACATGAGCATGGGCGGCACCCGCAGCCGCGCCATGGACGCGGCGGTGGCCCGCGCCGTCGCCTCCGGGATCACCGTCACCGTGGCCGCCGGGAACGCCGGCAAGGACGCCTGCGCCGGCTCCCCCTCGGGCGTGCCCCAGGCCCTCACGGTCGGCGCGACGGACGCCGCCGACCACCGCCCCGCCTTCTCCAACCACGGCTCCTGCGTGGACATCTCCGCGCCGGGCGTGTCCGTCACCTCGGCCTGGAAGGGCTCCACGACCGCCCTCGCCCGCGCCACCGGCACCTCCATGGCCGCCCCGCACGTGGCGGGCGTGGCCGCGCTGATCCTGGCGGACGGCGGGGCGCGGACCCCGGAGCAGGTGCGCCAGACCCTGGTGCGCGGCGCCGTGTCGGACCGCATCACGGGCCTCCCGGCCGGAACCGTCAACCTGCTGCTCCACGTCCCCACGGACCGCTGAACCCCCTGCGCCCCACCGGCACCCGCCACCGACCAGTCGGTATCCGATGTCCCATCGGACCAGGCCTGATGGGACATCAATGTCTGTGTGCTTCGGGCGAAAACAATCCATTGACTTCTCATCACCGCGACGCGTCAATGACGGCCTCCGCACCGGCTCGGCCTCCTCCCCACAGCGGGTGGGGGGAGGGGTTCGTCTGACGAAGGAGTCGCGACCCAGTGAGTACAACGTTCCGACGAAGAGTTCTGGCCGGGGCGGGCGCCCTTTCCCTGGCCCTGACGGGCGGTGTGGTGGCCCTGACGGGGACGGCGCAGGCCGCGACCAAGACCACCCCGGTCTTCATGAAGTGCGTCGCCCCCGCGCCCCAGCCGGGCGCCGACGGCAACCAGGACTACACGGTCACGGTGCCGGACACGGCCAAGGCCGGCCAGAGCGTGCCGATCACCATCGACCCCGGTGAGACCCCGGTGGTCCCGATGTTCACCATCGACACGGTCAACACGATCAAGGCGAAGCTGCTGGTCGGCGGGGTCGCGCAGACCGTCACCAGCGCGGCCGTCCCCAGCCACCAGGAAGCCGGCAAGAAGGCCGACCCGCCCGCCTTCAGCGGGAACATCACCATCCCGGACGGCACCGAGGGCACCACGATCCAGATCACCGTCGACCAGGTGATCACGGACGCCAACCTCGGCGGCACGGTCTACACGACGACCTGTACGCCGGAACCGCGCCCCAGCGCCTCCGTCGGCTCGATCGCCGTCGAGGCCCTCCCGAAGGACCCGGTCACGACCAGGCTGACGCCCAACAGCGGCAAGGCGGGCACCGCCGTCACCGCCACCGGCGCCAACTTCCCGGCCGGCCCGGTCACCTGCTCCGCCCTCCTCGCGGGCGCGGCGACCGGTGACACCGGTACCGGCACGGCGGACGCGTCGGGCGCCGCCACCTGCGCCATCACCGTCACCAAGAAGGCCGACGCGATCAAGATCGACGGTTCGGTGCCCGCGGCCAAGCCCTTCGTGTTCGTCGAGGAGCAGGCGGGCGTGCGGAACCCGGTGGACGTCGAGGTGCTGCCCGGGCCGCTGGCCCTCGGCCCGAAGGACGGCCAGCCGGCCGTCAGCTTCGGCGCGGTGACCATCAACGGCAAGGCCCAGTCGGTGTTCGGCGCGTTCAACGCCGCGACCGTCCAGGACTTCCGCGGCGGCAGCCTCGGCTGGGACGTGACGGCGACCCGTACGCCGTTCCTGAACCAGACGACCGGCCACTCGATGGCGAAGGCGCAGATCGGCATCCAGCCGTCCTGCACCGTCACCAACCCCGACAGCCCGAGCACCTGCACCGCCGGTGCGCCGGGCGCGATCACCGGCACCCCGATGAAGGTCGCCTCCCAGGCGGCCGGCGGTGACGAGCTGACCGGCGGCGAGTTCGCCGTGGGCGGCGCGGCGATGCTCCAGCTGCCGCCGTTCATGTTCGCCGACACCTACCAGTCGGTCGTGACCTTCTCGATCGCCTGACCGGGCCCCGACCGGGCCCCGACCGGGCCCTGACCGGCCCAGGGTGGTGCGGTGCTCCGGCGCCGCACCACCCGCCTTTTCCCGCGCCGCGACTGGAGAACCCCGCCCATGCGCCTCCGCTCCCTCCCGCACGCCCTCCTCGCCGGTCTGTGCGGGCTGCTGCTGCTCCCCGCCCTGTCCGCCGCCCCCGCCACGGCCGCGGACAACGGCACCTGGGGGGTCTTCCCGACGCCCCCGGCCGGTGCCGCGATGACCGACCGCGGGTACTTCTTCCACCAGGGCGCCGCCGGGACGACCGTCAGCGACAGCGCGACGATCCTGAACTCCTCCGACAAGGAGCTGACCTTCCAGGTCTTCGCCACCGACGCCCTGAACACCCCGTCGGGGGGCGCCTTCGCGCTGCTGCCCGTCGAGACGAGGCCCGAGGACGTCGGCGCCTGGATCGCGCTGGCGCCGCAGGCGGCGACCACCGTGACGGTGCCGCCCAAGGGCCGCACCGACATCCCGTTCACCGTGAAGGTGCCGCAGGACGCCACCCCGGGCGACCACGTCGGCGGGATCGTGGCCCTGAACACCGCCGTCGAAGGGGTGCGGAAGGACGGCAAGGTGCAGGTGGGGGTGAAGCGCTCGGTGGGCGCCCGGCTGTACTTCCGGGTGCCGGGGCCGCTGACCCCGGGGCTGAGCGTGGAGGACGTCCGGGTCAGCCGGGGCGCTCCGCTGCTGCCCTGGGTGAAGGACGCCCGCGCCACCGTCTCGTACGCGCTGGTCAACCGGGGCAACGTGGTGGTCGAGCCGAAGGTGTCGCTGTCCGCGCAGGGGCTGTTCGGACGGCGGGTGCTGGACCGGCCGGGCCGGGAGCCGAAGCTGGTGCTGCTGCCGGGGCAGCGGGTCGAGCTGACCGAACCGTGGCCGGACGCCCCGCAGTTGGACTGGGTGACCGTCAAGGTCTCGGCGGCCGCGGCCGCTTACCCCGACCTGGCCTCCGAGTCCGCCGCGGACTTCCTCGCGGTCCCCTGGCCGGCGGCGGGCGCGGCCCTGGTGCTGGCGGGGGCGGCCGTCGCCGCGCTGGTGCTGCGCCGGCGCCGCCGCTCCGGTCCGCAGCCGGCGCGGACCGCACCGGACTTGGCGGGGGCGCGCTGACGGGAAAGGGTGTTCCCGGAGGGCGGCGCGTGACCGTCCCGGCGAGGGGGAGACGGACATGACGGTACGAGAACACGCCGATCCCCTGACCCTGGCCGAGCGGGCCCTGGGCGGCTCGGGGAACGCCGCCCGTCTGCACGGCGACGGCTGGATCCGGCTCACGGCCGCGCTGGAGGACGGCGGCCCGGCCCCCGTCACGGTGGACGTGCTCGCGGACACGGCGCGGCCCCCGCACGCGGTCGCGTACCTCCTGCCGGGCGGCGGCCTGAACTTCGCGGCGGACTTCCTCACCCCGGGCACCCCCGGCGGCGAGAGCCTGGCCCACCACCTGCGCCGCCGGGGCCTGCTGGTCGTCGGCGTCACCCCGCGCGAGGACGCGGCCGACGCCGGGCAGGTCACCGCCGGGATGGGGCTCGCGGCACACCGCCGGGACCTGGCGGGGGTGGTGGCCGCGCTGGACCGCGTACTGGAGCTGCCGTACGCGTACGCCGGGCACTCCGCCGGGGCCGCCCTCGCACTGGACGCGGCCTCGCACGACCCCTCGCCGCGGCTGCGCCGGGTGCTGGTCCTGGACACCACCGGCCCCTGCACGGGCCCGGCCGCACTCCGGGCGGCCGCGACCCGGGACGCGTACGCGGAGCAGCTCGCGCGGGGCGTGCACGCCGCCGACCCGGGCCTCGCGGGGCTGGTCGCCCGCGCCGTGGCCGACCCGGGGGGCGCCTGCGCCGTGCCCTGGCCGCCCGACCCGGAGCGGCGCTTCACCCACGCGGGCCTGGCCCACTACGCGCTGATCCGCACCTCCGCCCTCCCCGGCCCGGCGAACTGGATCTACCGCCAGGGCCACAGCGCGGGCACGTACGCCTTCGGCGCCACCCCGGCGGAAGACCGCTTCGCCCTGTCCCGCACGACGCTGGGCACCTGGCACGCGGCCACCGCCGCCCTCGGCAGCGGGCTGGTCCCGACGGCCCTGATGCGGGACCTCGCGGCGGTCTGGGCGGGCGACGGGGACACGTACCGGATCGCCTGGGAGCGGATCCGCGCCGAGGTGGTCTGGGTCAACGCGGAGCTGGGCCGCGGCGACGAGCCGCGCGGCGCCGAGCTCATCCGCGCGGGCGGGAACGACCGGGTCCGCTTCACCGTCGCCCCGGGTTACGGCCACGCCGACGTGGTCTGGGCCCCCACCGCCCCGGCCGACGTCTGGCCGGCCCTCCTGTAACGCCCCGCAGCGGCGGAACCCCCCGGCCGGTGAGGGTGGCCGAGGGGTTCCGGGTCTGCCGGAGAGAAGGCGTCAGTGGTTGCGGGGGAACCCGAGGTCACTGGATTACCGCATCACAGGATGCGGAGCCTGCCGACCCGGCGGAGAGTGCGATCAAGGTTGACCCCGGTCACGGCGGGGAGTCAGCCCAAGTCTCCGGGCCTCCTCCGCGCCATTCGAAGAGCGCTTCGTCCGTGAGGTCAACGGCATCCGGGTCCGGGTGTCCGGCCTCCCGGAGGAACTCGACCACGTCACTCGCCTGGTAGGCAGTCCGAGGATCTGCCCGTCATACCGGACCTTCCGCCACCCGCGTTCGTCCGGCGGGTACACGACTACGCGTCTCTCCATGGCCCCAGCCTCCGGCAGGGCCGTTTCACCCACATCCCGACCTTGAAGGAGGTACCCCCATGGCTAAGCGCGGACCAGCCCCCACGGGGAGGGACGAGCTCCTCGTCCATCAACCGAAATTCCGCTACGTGGTGCCTGGCAACACCCCGGCCTCCATCCGCATTTGGCCGCCAGCCCGGACCTACCCAGAGGGCTGGTGCAGCTTCCACAGGCACGCACACCCAACCCGACGCGGGGCCTGTGCGTCCTGCGTGAACGAAGGACGAGCGATCTGATGACGAACGAAGCCCCGGCTTCCCTTGCCGGGGAGGTCGGGGCCTTTTCGTGTATCGAGTTGGGCTGTGCCGGCGACTCCGTGACCTGTGGGTTTGGGTAAGTCGGGCCCTCAACTCGCAACAGGGACCTTGGGAATTTCCAAGGTGGCAGGCACTACGCCCTGTAGATCGGCTCGTATGCGGCCACCTGGTCCGGGGTGACCTCCTCAACGGTTATGGCGCCCGTCCAGAGGTGATCACGCATGCAGTACCCACCAAGGTCGGCCCGCTTGCCGCGTGCCAGCTTCCACGTGCCCCGGGGGAACTTGACGACTACGTCGCTGCCGCAGGTGAACGAGCGGTTTGCCTGCGCCATGATCCATCGGGCGTGCTCGCTATCCCCTTCGGACGGACGGCACATCGTCCTAGCCATTTGCCATAGCCTCCCCCACTCGACACCGGGAGTCAGGGGGCCGACCACGGCCACTTCCCCCAGGTTCCGGCCGTCGAGGGAGTGTGTGGTGTAGCCGAAGACTGTGCCGAACATACGGAACACGGTGACCCTGCCCTGTCCGGCCAAAGTCTCATCAACTGCCATGGGGACTAACCTCTGTTCATGGGTGAGCCCCGGGCGCATTGGCCGCACCCGGGGCTCATCTCCCGGGTTGATCAGCAGCCGTCGCCGTCACCGCAGCAGGCCGGGGGGTTGCAGTCCTTCGCGGAGCCCCACAGCCGGTCGTCCACGTGGAACCCGGCGGCCCTGACCCGGTCCACCACGGAACCGATCAGCGGGCGGGTGCGGACGGTGGCCTTGGGCTCGTGGCCGAGGAAGAACCCGAACTGTTCGTCGCACCACGTGGCGTAGGCCTGGGTGTGGAGTACGAAGCTGTGCCAGCCGGGATCGACCGCATCGGACGGGGTCATGTCGAACGCTCGGGTGTCGCCCATGACCTTGAGGAAGGCAAGGGCCTGGTCCACGATCCGGCGGGCGGTGGACAGCTCGTGTCCGTACTCCTCCGCGCAGAACTCAGAGACCTTCTCGAACAGCTCGGGACTGATGAGGTCCCGCCCGTGCCGTAAGGCAACGGGGCTTTCCAGCATCGTCGTCATTGATGGTGCTCCTCTCGGATCAGGCTGCGGGTGGGGGCGGGAACTTCTCTCCGGGATCGGTCATCGCTGCACCTCCTCTCAGGCCGATGCGGGAGCCGTCGTGCGGCAGCGCTCGCACTGGCACGGCGGCCACCGGGCCGACGCGGCGGGGGTAAGCGGCTTCTCCGCGCGGTCGGTCGGATAGATGACCTCGCCGCCGAAGGTTCGGCCGCCGTCGTGGGAGACGCGGAGGGTCATGGTCATTCGTGCCCCCGCGCAGCGTGGTGCCGGATCAGCACGTTCTTGTCGCTCACGACCGTGCCCGCCAAAGGACCCGTAGCCGCCGAGCGCTCCTCGGCCCACTTCTGGCACTTCGAGCAGTCGGCGGGGGCCTGGGGCCACGCAGGCATGAAGAGGCGGGCTACCTCCGGACTGATGGTCCTCGTCTCAATGCTTGCCATTGCGCCCCTCCCGATTGCCGTTCGGTCCGCGACAATCTTCGACCCCGGGGCGGGCCTACTGAAGGTTTATTCGCGTTGTCGGGTAAAGGCGATCGACCACTCGCTCAAGCGTTCTCGGGCTTGCTCGCCAAACAGGGCGTGACGCTCGAAGGTCGCGAACTCGTCGAGATATGCCGACACGTCCCGGTGATCTCGGAAGACCATCACACCGGTAGACGTTTCAACCGTGGCGATCCGGTCGTCGTAGATGGTGAAGACATTCAGCGGGCCCGGCATCACCACGGGCCCGATAGGGATTACCCCAATGCGCACGTTTGGTAGGCGCGTCAACGAAGCAAGCCGGTCCATCTGTATAGCCAAGGCATCCGGCGGAACGAGCGGCCACCTGACGGCCTGCTCCGTGAGGATGAACGTGAACTGCTTCGACCTGTCATAGAGGACGGCCTGACGCTCAAGCTTCTTCGCAACGGTCTTGCCGTGATCCCCTGGAACGCCCGCGATGCTGGCCCGCACGTACTCCGGCGTGGCCAGGAGTCCTGTGATCATCGTCGGTAGGAAGTAGCGGAACTCTGTAGCCGACTTCTCGAAGCCGGCCAACTCATTCTGTCGCTTATCCAAGCCCCTACGGCGGGAAGACCAGTCGTCTTTCCATTCGGTGTTAGCCATCCGTGCTAGCGCCATCACCTCGGTTACAAGAGAGGTGGGCGCGTCGAGTGCCCGGAGGATTAATTCCACGTCCACGAGAGCGGGGGTTAGCTTCCCGCTCTCAATGTTGCTGACTTTCGTCTGTGACATGTTGCAGCGCTGAGCGAGCCGGGTCTGAGTCCACCCGGCCCGCTTCCGTAGCGTCTTTAGCGTTTGCGCTAGGTCGGCTCTTGACTCTCCTAGCTGCTGCGGGTCAAGCGTCAATGCCCTTCACGTACTCCTCGAAGGGCACCGATTCGGTGATAGCGATGCGCTGGTATTCGATGAATGGGGCGAGGTCGCCCTCGTAGACCTCGCGGCTGATCTGCCGCCCGTCCGGCCCATAGTTCATCAGGACCACTTCGGAGTGGTCGAACATCCAGAAGTCCTGCACGCCCTCAAGCGGGTTGTCCCGGTCGGTCACGTCGAGAATGCGGATGTCCTCGCCCGCCCAAGCGTGCGGCAGGTAGGACATGAACTCGTAGCGGAGGTAGTCGGAAAGGGGGCGGGACACGATGTGTACGCGCCCCTTGCTCTTGCCCTCTCGGCGGACCCGCTTGAGGTCATCCGTGTACTCGTTGGAGTAGGTGTGCGGGTCGATGCGGGCTCCGGCCTTGAACGCCTCGAACTCTTCCTCCTCCTGCGGTACGAGGTACTGCGGAAGGGTCTCAAGCCTCCACGCTTCGAGGGTGAACCGCTCGAACCGGGCAGCCCACTCGTCACCATCCAAGAGCACGGAACGCCTCCCTCAGCACTGCTTCGGGGATCTCCACGAGCCCTTCCCCGGTCGGCGGGGTGAAGGCGTCGGACACGTCGCCCTGGACGATGATCGAGCCGCTCGGAGAGACGTAGACGTTGGGGCAGTCGTTCTTACTACAGTTCCCGTTCCCGTTGCCGGTGAGTCGGGTCAGTTCCTCACGAGCCATGGTGAAACCCCCTTGTCGGGCAGCCCGGTTGGGCTGGTGACCATGACGGTACGAGGGGGTGCGGTCCGCCGTCCATGCGGTCTCGCCAATATTCGCGTAGTCGCATAAAGCCAGGTCCCGGACGGCCCGGGACAGCAGGAACCCCCGGCCGGTGAGGGTGGCCGAGGGGTTCCGGGTCTGCGGGAGGGAAGGCGTCAGTGGTTGCGGGGGAAGCCCAGGTCCACGCCCGCCGGGGCGTCGGCCGGGTCCGGCCAGCGGGTGGTGACGACCTTGCCGCGGGTGTAGAAGTGGATGCCGTCGTTGCCGTAGATGTGGTGGTCGCCGAAGAGCGAGTCCTTCCAGCCACCGAAGGAGTGGTAGCCCACCGGCACCGGGATCGGCACGTTGACGCCGACCATGCCCGCCTCGATCTCCAGCTGGAAGCGGCGGGCGGCGCCGCCGTCGCGGGTGAAGATCGCGGTGCCGTTGCCGAACGGCGAGGCGTTGATGAGCGCCACGCCCTCCTCGTAGGTCTCGGCGCGCAGCACGCACAGCACCGGGCCGAAGATCTCGTCGCGGTAGGCGTCGGAGTCGGTCTTGACGTTGTCCAGCAGCGAGAGCCCGATCCAGTGGCCGTTCTCGTTGCCCTCGACCGTGTAGCCGGTGCCGTCCAGGACCACGTCGGCGCCCTGGGCGGCCGCGCCCTTGACGTACGAGGCGACCTTGTCGCGGTGGGCGGCGGTGATCAGCGGGCCCATCTCGGAGGTCGGGTCGTTGCCGGGGCCGATCTTGATCTTCTCGGCGCGCTCGCGGATCTTCTCGACGAGCTCGTCGGCGATGGAGCCGACGGCGACGACCGCGGAGATCGCCATGCAGCGCTCGCCGGCGGAGCCGTAGGCCGCCGAGACGGCCGCGTCGGCGGCGGCGTCCAGGTCGGCGTCCGGGAGCACCAGCATGTGGTTCTTGGCGCCGCCCAGCGCCTGGACGCGCTTGCCGTTGGCGGAGGCGGTGGTGTGGATGTGGCGGGCGATCGGCGTGGAGCCGACGAAGGAGACGGCGGAGATGCCGGGGTGCGCCAGGAGCGCGTCGACGGCCACCTTGTCGCCGTGGACGACGTTGAGGACGCCCGCCGGCAGACCGGCCTCGGTCATCAGCTCGGCCAGCTTGTTGGAGGCCGAGGGGTCCTTCTCGCTCGGCTTGAGGATGAAGGTGTTTCCGCAGGCCACGGCCAGCGGGAACATCCACATCGGGACCATCGCCGGGAAGTTGAACGGGGTGATGCCCGCGACCACGCCCAGCGGCTGGCGGATGGAGGAGACGTCCACGCGGTTGGAGACCGAGGTGGACAGCTCGCCCTTGAGCTGGGTGGTGATCCCGCAGGCCAGCTCGACGATCTCCAGGCCGCGCGCGACCTCGCCCAGCGCGTCGGAGTGCACCTTGCCGTGCTCGGCGGTGATCAGCTCGGCGATGGCGTCGCGGTTGGCGTCCAGCAGGGCGCGGTAGGCGAACAGCACCTTGGTGCGGGCGGCCAGCGAGGACTGGCCCCAGGAGAGGAAGGCCTCCTGGGCGACGCGTACGGCGGCGTCGACCTCTTCGGCCGAGGCGAGGGCGACCTGCGTGGTGACCTCGCCCGTCGCCGGGTCGGTGACCGGGCCGAAGTTGCCCGACGCGCCCTCGACGGTCTTGCCACCGATCCAGTGGTTGACGGTCTTCATGCTTGCTCCTTCACAGATGGCGACGTCGCTGCGCGGCTTGCCGGTCGTACTCGTCACGGGCCTCGGCCGCCGACGCACGGGTCGCGGTCTCGGCCACAGGAACATCCCACCACGCCTGTGCCGGGGGTGGGCCCGACACAGTGTCGGGTGTTCGGGTCTGTGCGTAGACACATGTGGGCCGGTCCGCCAGACGGGCCTCGGCGAGGGCTTTTCGCAGGTCACCGAGGGTGTGGGTGCGGATGGTGGCCATCCCGAGCGAGGCGGCGTTCGCGGCGAGGTCCACCGGGAGGGGGGCGCCGTCGTACGCGCCGTCCGGCCCCCGGAAGCGGTACGCCGTGCCGAAGCCCTCGCCGCCCACCGCCCCCGACAGGCCGCCGATGGAGGCGTAACCGTGGTTGTCGAGGATCACCAGCCGCAGCGGGACGCCCTCCTGGACGGCCGTGACGATCTCGGTGGGGTTCATCAGGTACGTCCCGTCGCCGACCAGCGCCCACACCGGGCGGCCGGGCGCGGCCAGGGCGGTGCCGATCGCGGCGGGGATCTCGTAGCCCATGCAGGAGTAGCCGTACTCGACGTGGTACTGGTCGGCCGAGCGGGCCCGCCACAGCTTGTGGAGGTCCCCGGGGAGCGAGCCGGCGGCGTTGATCAGGATGTCGCTGCCGTCCACGAGGGCGTCGAGGAGCCCGAGGACCTGGGCCTGGGTGGGCGGCCGGTCCTCGTCGGAGACGGGCACGGCGTACGCGGCGTCGACGCGTGCCTCCCAGTCCGCCTTCGCGGCGGTGTACGCGGCCTCGTACGCGGGCCCGGCCCGGTGCCCGGCGACCGCGCCCTGGAGCTCGGCCAGGCCCTCGCGGGCGTCCGCCACCAGCGGCAGGGCGGCGAGCTTGTGGGCGTCGTAGGGGTCGAGGTTGAGGCCGACGAAGCGGACCTCAGGGTTCCGGAAGAGCGTCGCGGACGCGGTGGTGAAGTCCGTGAGCCGGGTCCCGGCGGCGATGACCAGGTCGGCCTCCCGCGCCAGCGCGTCGGCGGTGGCCGTGCCCGTGTGCCCCACGCCGCCCACCTCGGCGGGGTGGTCGTACGGGAGGACCCCCTTGCCCGCCTGCGTGGTGGCGACCGGGATCCCGGTCGCCTCCGCGAAGGCGGCGAGGGCGCCCTGGGCGGCGGAGTGCCGGATCCCGCCGCCGGCGATGATCAGGGGCCGCGCGGAGCCCCGTACCGCCTCGGCGGCCGCGGCCAGCTCGGCGCGGTCGGGGCGGGGGCGGCGTACGGACCACACCCGCTCGGCGAAGAACTCCTCGGGCCAGTCGTAGGCCTCGGCCTGCACGTCCTGCGGCAGCGCGAGGGTGACGGCCCCGGTCGCGACGGGGTCGGTGAGCACCCGCATCGCCTGGAGGGCGGCCGGGACGAGGGCCTCGGGGCGGGTGATCCGGTCGAAGTGGCGGGAGACGGGCCGCAGGGTGTCGTTGACGGAGACGTCGCCCGCGTACGGGACTTCGAGCTGCTGGAGCACCGGATCGGCGGGCCGGGTCGCGAAGGTGTCCCCGGGCAGCAGGAGCACCGGGATCCGGTTGATCGTGGCGAGGGCGGCCCCCGTGACGAGGTTGGTGGCGCCGGGCCCGATGGAGGTGGTCACGGCGTGGGCGGAGAGCCGCCCGCTCTGCCGGGCGTACCCGACCGCGGCGTGCACCATCGCCTGCTCGTTGCGCCCCTGGAGGAAGGGCATGGCCTCGGGCCCGCTCTCCAGGAGGGCCTGCCCGATCCCGGCGACGTTCCCGTGCCCGAAGATGCCCCAGGTGGCGGCGATCAGCCGGTGGCGGCGGCCGTCGCGCTCGGCGTACTGCGCGCTCAGGAAGCGGACGAGGGCCTGGGCGGTGGTGAGCCTCATGCATCGGCCTCCGTACGGGGGAAGGGCAGCCGGGGGTCGACGGCCGCGGCGGGCCAGGTGTCCCGGATCCAGCCGTGGTCGGGGTGGTCGCGGATGAGCCACTCCCGTGTGGCGCCCGGGCCGGCCATCACGTTCAGGTAGTACATGTCGTGGCCGGGCGCGGCGATGGAGGGGCCGTGCCAGCCGTCCGGGATGAGGACGGTGTCGCCCGACCGCACCTCGGTGAGGATGTCGGTCTTCCCCGCCGGGGAGGGGCTGACACGCTGGTAGCCGAGGCCGGGGACGTCGCCGTGCGGGGCGATCTCGAAGAAGTAGATTTCCTCCAGGCGGGATTCCTCGCCGGGGTGGTGCTCGTCGTGCTTGTGGGGCGGGTACGAGGACCAGTTCCCGCCGGGGGTGAGCACCTCGACGGCGATGAGGCGGTCGCAGGGGAAGGCGTCGGCGGCGGCGAAGTTGTTGACCTGGCGGGAGCAGGTGCCGGCGCCGCGGAGCTCGACGGGTACGTCTGCGGCGGGCCCGTACCGGGCGGGCAGCCTGTTCTCGCAGCGCGCCCCCGCGAGGGCGAAGCGGCCGCCCGCCGCCGAGGTGACCTCTGCACGCCCGTCCCGGGGCAGGTACGCGAAGTCGGTGGGGCCGTCGAACACCCCGGTGCGTCCCCTGAGTTCGAAGACCTGCGGTCCGCTCCCGGGGGCTCCGCCCCCGGACCCCCGCGCCTCAAACTCCCCCAGACTCCGTCCGGGGGGACCCCCGGGCGGGGCTGGATTTTGCCCGGACGGGGCCACGCCCGGCGGGCTGGGCTGCCCGGAGGGCACCCCAGCCTCGCCGGCACTGCTGGATTGCCGGGTGGGCAACCCAGCCTCGCCCGGGGGCACCTCCCAGCGGTAGCTGGGGGAGTGTGAGGCGCGGGCGCGGAGCGCCGTGTCGTGAGGCGCGCCGAGGCGCGGCTCCGGCCCCGGAACCTCGGAAGCCTCCGCGCAGCGGACCCGGCAGCCGCCCGACAGCGGCAGCACGATCCATTCCGCGTCGCCGCAGGCGAAGGCGTACGTCTCCCCCGGCGCGAGTTCCAGGATCCGCAGGCGGGTGAACTCCATCCCCGACTCAGACACCACCGGCACGGGCCAGCACCTCCTCCACCTCGTCGGCGAACGGCATCGCCGACGAGCACGCCAGCCGGGAGGCCACGATCGCCCCGGCCGCGTTCGCGTGGCGCAGCACCCGCTCCAGGTCCCAGCCCGCCAGCAGCCCGTGGCAGAGCGCGCCCCCGAAGGCGTCCCCGGCGCCGAGCCCGTTGAGCACGGTCACCGGCACCGGCGGCACCTCCACTGCCCGCCCGTCGCGGTGGACGGCCAGCACGCCCTCCGGTCCGCGTTTGACGACGGCCAGCTCCACTCCGGCGGCGAGCAGCGCCCGCGCGGCCGCGTACGGCTCGCTCTCGCCGGTGGCGACCTCGCACTCCTCGGCGTTGCCGACGGCGACCGTCGCGAGGGCCAGCGCCCGCGCGTACCAGGGCTGCGGCGGCCCCTCCCACAGCATCGGCCGCCAGTCCAGGTCGAAGACGGTGGTACCGGACTTCGAGCGGGCCTCCAGCGCGCCGAGGGTGGCGCTGCGGCTGGGCTCCGCGCTGAGCCCGGTGCCGGTCATCCAGAAGACCCGGGCCGCCCGCACCGCTTCGAGGTCCACCTCGTCGGGCTCGATCTCCAGGTCGGGGGCCTTGGGAAGCCGGTAGAAGTAGATCGGGAAGCGGTCCGGCGGGAAGATCTCGCAGAAGGTGATGGGGGTCGGGTAGCGGTCCACTTCGCCCACCCACCGGTCGTCGACGCCGAAGCCGCGCAGCTCGGCCCGCAGGTACGCCCCGAAGGGGTCGGCCCCGGTCCGGGTGATCACGGCCGTGCGGCGGCCCAGCCGGGCGGCGGCGACGGCCACGTTGGCGGGCGAGCCGCCGAGGAACCTGCCGAAGGTGTCGGCCTCGCCGAGCGGTACACCGGCCTTCAGGGGGTAGAGATCCACCCCGATCCGCCCCATCGTGATGAGGTCGTACACGGACCCGCCGTCCGGCGGCCCGCCGTCGCCGGACCCCGCGTACGCGAGCCCGTCCCTGCCCGTCTCACCAGGCACTCCCGCCACTGCGTCCTCTCCTCCCGCTCCTCGCACCCGTCCCACCCGTCTTCCCCGTCGCTTCGAGCCTCGCACCCTAAGGTGGCCGTCATGACCTCCTCCCCACCCGCGTTGACCCGTATCCGTGTCGGTTCGGCTCCGGACTCCTGGGGTGTCTGGTTTCCGGAGGACCCCGACCAGACCCCCTGGGAGCGTTTCCTCGACGAGGTCGCCGACGCCGGGTACGAGTGGATCGAACTCGGCCCCTACGGCTACCTCCCCACCGATCCGGCCCGCCTCGCCGACGAGACCGCGAAACGGGGCCTGAAGGTGTCCGCCGGGACGGTCTTCACCGGACTCCATCACGGGCCCGCCGTCTGGGAGGAGACCTGGGAGCACGTGTCGCGGATCGCGGCGCTCACCCGGGCCATGGGCGCGGACCACCTGGTCGTCATCCCCTCCTTCTGGCGCGACGACAAGACCGGCGAGGTGCTGGAGGACCGGGTGCTGACCCCGGACCAATGGCGTGAACTGGCCTCCCAGACCGAGCGCCTGGGCCGGGAGGTGCGGGACCGGTACGGGCTGCGGATCGTGGTCCACCCGCACGCCGACACCCACATCGACACCCCGTCGAACGTGGCCCGCTTCCTGGACGCCACCGACCCGGAGCTGGTCTCGCTGTGCCTGGACACCGGGCACTACGCGTACTGCGGCGGGGACAGCGTCCGGGCGATCGAGACCTTCGGCGAGCGGATCGGCTACCTCCACCTCAAGCAGGTGGACCCGCGGATCCTCGCCGAAGTGGTGGCGGAGCGGCTGCCCTTCGGCCCGGCGGTGGGGCGCGGGGTGATGTGCGAGCCGCCGTCCGGGGTGCCCGCGCTGGAACCCGTACTGGCGGCGGCGCAGCGGCTCGGGGTGGACCTGTTCGCCATCGTGGAGCAGGACATGTACCCGTGCCCGCCCGACCGGCCGCTGCCCATCGCCCGGCGCACCCGGGCCTACCTGCGCTCCTGCGGCGCCCGTTGACCCCTTGGAGGAGACACACATGAGCGGCACGCTCGGCATCGCGGTCATCGGCACCGGGAGGATGGGCTCCGATCACGTCCGGCGCATCGGCACCACGGTGGGCGGGGCACGGGTGGTGGCCGTGGCCGACCCGGACGGGGACCGGGTCAAGGAGGTCGCGGCGGGGCTGGAGGGCGCGGGCGCGTACACGGATCCGGCGGCCGCCATGGCGGCTCCCGGGGTGGACGCCGTACTGATCGCCTCCCCCGGGCCGGCCCACGAGGAGGCCATCCTGCACGCTCTGGACCGGCGGCTGCCGGTGCTCTGCGAGAAGCCGCTGACCCCGGATCCGGCGGGGGCCCTGCGGATCATGGAGGCGGAGCTGCGCCTGGGGCGGCGGCTGGTGCAGGTGGGGTTCATGCGGCGTTTCGACGCCGAGTACGAGCGGCTCAAGGAGCTGCTGGACGCGGGCGGGATCGGGCGGCCGCTCTTCCTGCACTGCCGCCACCGCAACGCGTCCTCGCCCTCCTTCTTCACCGGCGACATGCTGATCACCGACTCGGTGGTGCACGAGGTGGACGCGGCCCGCTGGCTGCTGGGCCAGGAGGTCACCGCCGTGACCGTGCTCGCGCCCACGCCCACCTCGGCCGCTCCGGAGGGGCTGGGCGATCCCCGCTTCGTGCTGCTGGAGACCTCGGGCGGCGCGATCGTCGACGTGGAGATCTTCGTGAACTGCGGTTTCGGCTACCAGGTGCGGTGCGAGGCGGTCGGCGAGTCCGGCAGCGCCCACATCGGGGACGGCCGGGCGATGGTCGTCGAGTCGGGCGGCCGGTGGGGCGGGGAGATCGTCCAGGACTACACGACCCGGTTCGCCGACGCCTACGACCGCCAGGTCCGGCGGTGGGTGGCCGCGGCCGCGCGCGGGCGGGTGGCGGGGCCCGACGTGTGGGACGGGTACGCGGCCGCGGCCGTCTCGGAGGCGGGACTGGCGGCCTCGCGCAGCGGCGTACGGACCGCTGTGCGGCTGGTGGACCGGCCGGAGCTGTACGCACGCTGAGCGGCCCCGTCCGGCACGCGCCGGGCGGCCCCGCCCGAGGGGGACTCATGTGGCCCTTCTGTCACAGGAGTCCCCTTCGTGTCACGCATGTCCGCATTACACGGGTTTTCCGTCACAGGAGGTCGACAGGCCCTCCCTCGCACTCACCGGACGTCGTTCTCCGGGCACAACCCCGAGTGATCGTCAGTGTCCACGCGCCGGCTCCCCCGACGGCCTTCCGGCCGGCCCCGCGGCGTGGACCAGGAGGTGTCGTCGATGAGCGACCGAACGCTGTGGTCGTACAAGGAGATCGCCGCCCATATCCGGGTCCAGCCGGACACCGTGCGCTCGTACCGCAAGCACGGGCTGCTCCCCGCGCCCGACCACGTGGAGGGCGGCAAGCCCTACTGGTACGCCGACACCATCCGCGCGTGGGTGGCCCGCCGCCCCGGCAACCGGGGACGCCGCGAGGACTGAGACCGCCACGAGCGTCCCTGTATGCGCAATCTGCGGCATGTGCCGGGATTTTGGCGATCTTGCCCACCGCACGCTTCACTGAGATCCCGCCAAGTCCCGCCAGATACTCGCTCAATACCCCCTAGGGGTATAATCTGGGAGCAGAGAGACACCCTAAGAAGGAGAACGACATGACCGCCGAGACGGACACCCAGACCACCGCCGTGTACAAGGTCACCGGGATGACCTGCGGGCACTGCGAGGGCGCCGTGACCGCCGAGCTGACCGCCCTGCCGGGCGTGACCTCGGTCAAGGCCGTCGCCACCACCGGAGAGGTCACCGTGGTCTCCGCCGCCCCGCTCGCCGAGGCCGACGTCCGCGCCGCCGTGGACGAGGCCGGTTACGAGCTCGCCGGCCGGGTCTGAGCCCCGCCCTCCCCCTCGCAGCGCCCAGCCGGTCCGTGCCGGCCAGCTCATACTGGTCCCGTACGGACCGGCCCTCCCCCTGGAGCCGGAACGATGACCAGCACAGTCCACGAAGCGCCCATAGCGGCGGTCGAGCTGACGATCGGCGGGATGACCTGCGCCTCGTGCGCCGCCCGGATCGAGAAGAAGCTCAACCGGATGGACGGCGTCGAGGCCACGGTGAACTACGCCACCGAGAAGGCCCACGTCTCCTACACCGGGGACGTGCGGGTCGCCGACCTGATCGCGACCGTCGTCAAGACCGGGTACACCGCCGAGGAGCCCGCACCCCCGCCGCCCCCGGCACAGGCCCGGGCGGAGCCCGACGCCGCCGTACGCGACCCGGAACTCGCCGCGCTGCGCCAGCGGCTGCTGGTGTCCGCCGCCCTCGCGCTGCCCGTCGTCCTGCTCTCGATGGTTCCGGCCCTGCAGTTCGACAACTGGCAGTGGCTCTCGCTGACCCTGGCCGCGCCCGTGGCCGTCTGGGGGGCCTTCCCCTTCCACAGGGCCGCCTGGACCAACGCCCGGCACGGCGCCGCCACCATGGACACCCTGGTGTCGCTGGGCACCCTCGCCGCCTTCACCTGGTCACTGTGGGCCCTGTTCTTCGGGCACGCGGGCATGCCCGGCATGCGGCACGGCTTCGACGTCACCGTCTCGCGGAGCGACGGCTCCTCCGCCCTCTACCTGGAGGTCGCGGCGGGGGTCGTCAGCTTCATCCTGCTCGGCCGCTACCTGGAGGCCCGCTCCAAGCGGAAGGCGGGCGCGGCCCTCAAGGCCCTGCTGGAGCTGGGCGCCAAGGACGTGGCCGTGCTGCGCGGGGGCCGGGAGGTCCGCGTCCCCGTGGGCGCCCTCGCCGTCGGCGACCGGTTCGTCGTGCGGCCCGGCGAGAAGATCGCCACCGACGGGACCGTCGTCGAGGGCTCCGCCGCCGTGGACGCCTCCATGCTGACCGGCGAATCCGTCCCCGTGGAGACCGGCGTCGGCGACCCGGTGACCGGCGCCACGGTCAACGCCTCCGGCCGGCTCGTCGTCGAGGCCACCCGGATCGGGGCCGACACCCAGCTCGCCCGGATGGCGAAGATGGTCGAGGACGCGCAGAACGGCAAGGCCGAGGTGCAGCGGCTCGCCGACCGCGTGTCCGCGGTCTTCGTGCCGGTCGTCCTGCTCCTCGCGCTCGGCACCTGGGTCACCTGGCTGCTCATCACCGACGACCCCACCGCCGCCTTCACCGCCGCCGTGGCCGTCCTGATCATCGCCTGCCCCTGCGCCCTGGGCCTGGCCACCCCGACCGCGCTGATGGTCGGCACCGGGCGGGGAGCGCAGCTCGGCATCCTGATCAAGGGCCCCGAGGTGCTGGAGTCCACCCGGCGGGTGGACACCGTCGTGCTGGACAAGACCGGAACCGTCACCACCGGCCGGATGACCCTGTCCGGCGTCCACCCCGCCGAGGGCGTCGACGCGGACGAACTGCTGCGCCTGGCCGGGTCCCTGGAGCACGCCTCGGAGCACCCGATCGCCCGGGCCGTCGCGGCGGGGGCCGCGGACCTCGCCGGCGGCCTGGCGGTCCCGGAGGGCTTCCGCAATCACGGCGGCCTCGGCGTCGAGGGCACCGTCGAGGGCCACGCCGTCCTCGTGGGGCGCGAACGGCTGCTGGCCGACCGGTCGGTCACCCTGCCCGCCGGGCTCGCCGACGCCAAGGCCGCCGCCGAGGCCGCGGGCGGCACGGCCGTGCTGGTGGCCTGGGACGGGGCCGCCCGCGGGGTGCTTACGGTCGCCGACGCGGTCAAGGAGACCAGCGCCGAGGCCGTGACCCTGCTGCGCGCCCTCGGCCTCACCCCGATCCTGCTGACCGGCGACAACGAGGCCGCGGCCCGGGCGGTGGCCCGCGAGGTCGGCATCGACCGGGTCATCGCCGAGGTGCTCCCCGAGGACAAGGCCGACGTGGTCCGCGGGCTCCAGGCCGAGGGCCGTACGGTCGCCATGGTGGGCGACGGGGTCAACGACGCGGCCGCGCTGGCCCAAGCGGACCTGGGCCTGGCCATGGGCACCGGTACCGACGCGGCCATCGAGGCCGCCGACCTGACCCTCGTACGGGGCGACCTGCGGGTGGCGGCGGACGCGATCCGGCTCTCCCGCCGGACCCTCGCCGTCATCAAGGGCAATCTCTTCTGGGCCTTCGGCTACAACGTCGCGGCGCTGCCGCTGGCCGCCGCGGGCCTGCTCAACCCGATGATCGCGGGGGCCGCGATGGCCTTCTCCTCGGTCTTCGTGGTGACCAACAGCCTGCGGTTGCGGTCCTTCCGCTAGTAGAGCCCCTCCCCGTAGCCTCCACAGTTCCTTCACGGGAGACGCAGATCACAGTGATCGCAACGTAACCATCCGGGGTCGGCACGGGTCTAATGGGGCGATGCCGAAAACGTCTTGGGGGACGTTTCAGGAGGTCTTGGGGGACGTCCTCGGCATCTGCCGGCCGGGACGCGTGCCCTCGGGAAGCTTTGAGCGGCCCTCCCGACCCGAACGGGTCCCGGCACACACCGACGCCCCGGCGCGGGTCCCGTGGGGGGAATCCGCCGCCGGGGAAAAGGAAAGCGCCCCGACCGTCGACCCGTGGGGGGATCGACGGCGGGGCGCTTTTCGTAAGCCCAGGCCGCGGGGCTCGCTGTCAGCGGGCCTCGACGGGGACGAAGTCGCGCAGGACCTCGCCGGTGTAGATCTGGCGCGGACGGCCGATGCGGGAGCCGGGCTCCTTGATCATCTCGTGCCACTGGGCGATCCAGCCGGGAAGCCGGCCGAGCGCGAAGAGCACGGTGAACATCTCGGTCGGGAAGCCCATGGCCCGGTAGATGAGACCGGTGTAGAAGTCCACGTTCGGGTAGAGGTTGCGCGAGACGAAGTACTCGTCGGCCAGCGCGTGCTCTTCCAGCTTGAGCGCGATGTCCAGCAGCTCGTCGCTCTTGCCGAGCGCCGACAGGACGTCGTGCGCCGCCGCCTTGATGATCTTCGCCCGGGGGTCGAAGCTCTTGTAGACGCGGTGCCCGAAGCCCATCAGGCGGACGCCGTCTTCCTTGTTCTTCACCTTGCGGATGAAGGCGTCGACGTCGCCGCCGTCGTTCTTGATGCCTTCCAGCATCTCGAGGACGGACTGGTTGGCGCCGCCGTGCAGCGGGCCCCACAGGGCGGAGATGCCGGCGGAGATCGAGGCGAACATGTTCGCCTGCGAGGAGCCCACCAGACGCACGGTGGAGGTCGAGCAGTTCTGCTCGTGGTCCGCGTGCAGGATCAGCAGCTTGTCGAGCGCCGAGACCACGACCGGGTCCAGGTCGTACTCCTGGGCCGGCACGGAGAAGGTCATGCGCAGGAAGTTCTCGACGTAGCCGAGGTCGTTGCGCGGGTAGACCACCGGGTGGCCGACCGACTTCTTGTACGCGTACGCGGCGATCGTCGGGAGCTTGGCCAGCAGCCGGATCGTCGAGAGGTGGCGCTGCTTCTCGTCGAACGGGTTGTGGCTGTCCTGGTAGAACGTCGACAGCGCGCTGACCACCGAGGACAGCATCGCCATCGGGTGCGCGTCACGCGGGAAGCCGTCGTAGAAGCGCTTCACGTCCTCGTGCAGCAGCGTGTGCTGGGTGATTTCGTTGCGGAAGGACGCGAGCTGGTCGACGGTCGGCAGCTCACCGTTGATCAGCAGGTAGGCGACCTCGATGAAGGTCGAGCGCTCCGCCAGCTGCTCGATCGGGTAGCCGCGGTAGCGCAGGATGCCCTGCTCGCCGTCGAGGTAGGTAATCGCGGACTTGTAGGCGGCGGTGTTTCCGTAGCCGCTGTCCAGCGTGACGAGCCCGGTCTGGGCCCGGAGCTTCGAGATGTCGAAGCCCTGGTCACCGACGGTGCTCTCGACCACCGGGTAGGTGTATTCACCGTCCGCGTACCGGAGTACTACAGAGTTGTCGCTCACGTCATCCCTCACCGACGTAGTGCCTCTTCTTCGAGGTGCCCTGACTGCCTCTACCTTCCCCCATTTGGCACAGGTGAGTGCACTCGGGGTCGGGGTTTGGTGTTTTTGACGGCACTGAGTGCCTTCAAGCTGCTCATCCTGCCCCCTGCCCACCGGTGGGGATAGCCCAAATGATCGATCATCTAGGTGATGTTTCCCACCGGTATCCGGCCGGAAAGCCGAGGAGCGACGGCCGTGTACCTCCTGCCTGCGGAAACGGTACGCACCGCCTGGCCGAGAGCCTTCCGGGACCCGACCAGGACGACCAGTTTCTTCGCCCTGGTCACCGCCGTGTAGAGAAGATTTCGCTGGAGCATCATCCAGGCCCCGGTGGTGACGGGGATCACGACCGCCGGGTATTCACTCCCCTGGGAACGGTGGATGGTGACGGCGTACGCGTGGGCGAGCTCGTCGAGCTCCGCGAACTCGTACCCCACCTCCTCATCCTCCTCCGTCCGCACGGTCAGCCGCTGTTCGTCCAGGTCAAGGTCGGTGACCACGCCGACGGTGCCGTTGAAGACACCGTTGGCGCCCTTCTCGTAGTTGTTGCGGATCTGGGTGACCTTGTCCCCGACCCGGAAGACCCGGCCGCCGAACCGCTTCTCGGGCAGGTTCGGGCGCGCCGGGGTGATGGCCTGCTGGAGCAGTCCGTTGAGGTTCCCGGCGCCGGCCGGGCCCCGGTGCATGGGCGCCAGCACCTGGATGTCGCGCCGCGGGTCCAGGCCGAATCTGGCCGGAATTCGACGGGCGGCCACGTCCACGGCGAGGACTCCGGCCGCCTCGGTGTCCTCTTCGGGGAAGAGGAAGAAGTCCGGCAGCCCGTCGGTGATGGGCGGGACCCCGGTGTTGATGCGGTGCGCGTTGGTGACCACGCCCGACTGCTGGGCCTGGCGGAAGATCCTGGTCAGCCGGACGGCGGGCACCGGACCGCCCTCGGCCAGCAGGTCCCTGAGCACCTCCCCCGCACCGACGGAGGGCAGCTGGTCCACATCGCCGACGAGCAGCAGATGTGCGCCGGGGGCCACGGCCTTGACGAGTTTGTTCGCCAGCAGCAGATCCAGCATCGAGGCTTCGTCGACCACGACGAGATCGGCGTCCAAGGGCCGGTCCCGGTCGTACGCCGCGTCCCCGCCGGGCTTGAGCTCCAGCAGCCGGTGCACGGTGGACGCCTCGGCCCCGGTCAGCTCCGAGAGCCGTTTCGCGGCCCGCCCGGTGGGGGCGGCGAGCACCACCTTGGCCTTCTTGGCGCGGGCCAGCTCCACGATGGAGCGCACGGTGAACGACTTCCCGCAGCCGGGCCCGCCGGTGAGGACGGCGACCCGGCGGGTGAGGGCCAGCCGGACGGCGTCGCGCTGTTCGGGGGCGAGGGCGGCGCCGGTGCGGCCGGCCAGCCAGCCCAGCGCCTTCTCCCAGTCCACGTCCCGGAAGCCGGGCATCCGGTCCTCCTCGGCGTTCAGGAGCCGGCGGACCTGGCCGACCAGCGACAGCTCCGCGCGATGGAAGGGGACCAGGTACACGGCGGTGAGGGGGTCGGGGCCGCCCTGCGGATCCGGCACGCGTTCCCGTACGACTCCTTCGGGATCGGCGGCGAGCTCGGCGAGGCAGTCGATGACGAGGCCGGTGTCGACCTGGAGCAGCTTGACCCCGTCGGCGATGAGCCGTTCCTCGGGGAGGAAGCAGTGCCCCTGGTCGGTGGACTGGGACAGGGCGTACTGGAGCCCGGCCTTGACCCGTTCGGGGCTGTCGTGCGGGATCCCGACGGCCTGGGCGATCCGGTCGGCGGTGAGGAAGCCGATGCCCCACACGTCGGCGGCGAGCCGGTAGGGCTGGTTCTTGACCACCGAGATGGAGGCGTCGCCGTACTTCTTGTAGATCCGCACGGCGATGGAGGTGGAGACGCCGACACCCTGGAGGAAGACCATGACCTCCTTGATGGCCTTCTGCTCCTCCCAGGCCGCGCCGATCATCTTGGTCCGTTTGGGGCCGAGGCCGGGGACCTCGATCAGGCGCTTGGGCTCGGTCTCGATGACGTCGAGGGTGTCGGTGCCGAAGTGCTCCACGATCCGGTCGGCGATCTTCGGGCCGATGCCCTTGATGAGGCCGGAGCCGAGGTAGCGGCGGATGCCCTGGATGGTGGCGGGCAGCAGCGTGGAGTAGTTCTCGACGCTGAACTGCTTTCCGTACTGGGGGTGCGAGCCCCAGCGGCCCTCCATGCGCAGGGATTCGCCGGGCTGCGCGCCGAGCAGCGATCCGACGACGGTCAGCAGGTCTCCGGCGCCGCGGCCGGTGTCGACCCGGGCGACGGTGTACCCGCTCTCCTCGTTGGCGTAGGTGATGCGTTCCAGCACCCCCTCGACCACCGCCAGTTGCACGGCCCCGTTGGTTGTCATGGCACGAAGCTACCGTCCGGCGCCGACAGCCCGCCGGGGCCTGTGGACAACTCCGCCCGGACCAACGAAAGGGGGTCCGGCCTTCCGGCCGGACCCCCTCACGGTTACCCCTCCCTCGTCGGACTTCCCGATCCCCCCAGATCCCCTCCCGGAAGTGCCGACGCACCCTACGACCCGCCACCCGCCCGGAGGGTTGCACGCGGAACCGGGGCTTTACCCTTCCGTTACCAAAAAGGGGTCCGGAAGTGGTCCGAGGTGCCACCAAATCGCCGCACAAGTAGCGTTTCCGGCATGAGCGAACCTTCATTCCAGGACGACGTGCTGAACGAGCTCGGCGACGACAGGCTCACCGAGATCGCCGGACTGCTCGGCACCGACGCGAACGGCGCGCGCGACACGGTGGCCACGACCGTGGGGGCCATGACCGGCGGTCTCCAGGAGAAAGCCGACACCGATGACGACGACGGCCACGAGGTCCGCCAGGCCTTCGCCGAGGTCGCCGAACCGCCGCTGCAGGGCGTGGCCACCCTCGGCGGCGGGCTGCTCGGCGGCGGGCTGATGGCCGGGGTGCTGGCCAAGGTGAGCAAGCCGGTGGCCTCGGCGGTCTCGAAGAAGACCGGCATCCCGGTGGCCACCGTCTCCCGGGTCATCGAACTATTGATCCCGGTGCTGCTGGCCGTCTTCGCCAAGCGCGCGGCGGCGGGCAAGGCGGGCGCGGGCGCGGCCAACGCAGGAGGCGCACCCGCCCCCGGCGCGGCTCCCGCCGAGGGCGGCGGCGGCCTCGGCGACCTGCTGGGCCAGATCCTGGGCGGCGGCAAGAAGTAGGCCGCCCGCGGGGGTCGACCCGTACGGCGCAGGGGCGGACCGGGGCGTACGAGCGGCCCCCCGGGCCCGCCCCGCGCGCTAAATTGGGCGCCATGAAGCCCCCTGCCGACCACCCCGCCGACGCGGTGCGGCTGCGGGATCCGGAGCCCGGGGACCTGGGCTGGATCGTGCAGCGCCACGGCGCGCTCTACGCCGCCGAGTACGGCTGGAACCAGGAGTTCGAGGGCCTGGTGGCCCGGATCGTCGCGGACTTCGCCGAGGACCACGACCCCCATCTGGAGCGGGTCTGGATCGCCGAGCACGAGGGCCGCCCGGTCGGTTCGGTGATGTGCGTACGGGAGGACGGCGCGCCCGGCACCGCCCGGCTGCGCCTGCTGCTCGTGGACCCGGAGGGCCGCGGCCACGGCGTCGGCGCCCGGCTGGTCGCCGCCGTGATCGCGTTCGCCCGTTCGGTCGGCTACCGCGAGCTGGTGCTGTGGACCAACGACGTGCTGCGCGAGGCCCGCTCCCTGTACGAGCGCGCCGGATTCACCCTGGTCGCCGAGCGCCCGCACCGCTCGTACGGCGTCGCCCTCACCGGGCAGGACTGGCGGCTGCCGCTCCAGGAGAACTCCCCGCGCTGACGCCCGGACCGACCCCCGTACGGTCCGGGACGCGCGTGGGGGCCAGCGAGGTCAGCCCGACCCCGCCGACCAGCAGCACCGCCGCGATCCAGCGCGTCCCCGACACGCCCTCCCCGAGCACCAGCGCGGCCGAGGACATCCCGAAGACGGGCACGAGCAGCGAGAACGGGGCCACGGACGAGGCGGGGTAGCGGCGCAGCAGGTACCCCCAGGCGCCGAAGCCGAAGACGGTGGACACCCAGGCGACGTAGCCGATGACGGCCACCCCGGACCAGTCCAGGGCGCGCAGCGCGGCCAGGTCCCGGTCGGGGCCCTCCAGCAGCAGCGAGAGCGCGAACAGCGGGACGACGGGGACGGTGCACACCCACACCATGAAGTTGAGGGCGTCCGGCGGGGCGGCCTTGCGGGTCAGCACGTTGGACACACCCCAGCAGGCGGCGGCCGCGACGACCAGGGTGAAGCCCGCGGCGGGCCCCGAGACGCCCCGGTCCACGGCGGCGACCCCGATCCCGGCCAGGGCCACCCCCATGCCCAGCAGCCGCACCCGGCCGGGCCGTTCGCGCAGGACGACGGCGGCGAGCAGGGCGGTGAAGACGGCCTGGATCTGGAGCACCAGGGAGGACAGCCCGGCCGGCATCCCGGCGGCCATGCCGGTGAACAGCAGCCCGAACTTGGCGATGCCGAGGGCCGCCCCGACCCCGAGGATCCACTTCCAGGCGACCGTGGGGCGCCCCACGAAGAAGACGGCGGGCAGCGCGGCGACGAGGAAGCGCAGGGCGGAGAGCAGCAGCGGCGGGAAGTGGCCGAGGCCGATCTCGATGACGACGAAGTTGAAGCCCCAGACGGCGGCGACGAGGACGGCGAGTGCGGTGTGTACGGGACGCATGCTCCGAGGATCGGCGCTCCGACCGTGTAGCACCAGCACCGATCTCTTCCGGGATGGATGAAGCATCGCTTACTGATCCGCGGCGGGGAGCGCGCCTACGATGGGGCCATGCTCGACCTCTCCCGGCTGCGCGCCCTGCACGCCGTCTCCGTCCACGGCTCGGTCGCGGCCGCGGCGGCCGCCCTCGGCTACACCCCTTCGGCGATCTCGCAGCAGATCACCAAGCTGGAGCGGGAGACCCGCACCACTCTGCTGGAACGCCGCGGCCGCGGGGTCGCGCTCACCGAGGAGGCCCGGCACCTGGCCGACACGGCGCAGCAGCTGCTGGCGATCGTCGAGCGCGCCGAGACCACCCTGGAGGAGCGGCGCGGGCAGCCGAGCGGGCTGCTGACGGTGGCCGCGTTCGCCTCGGCCGCGCGCGGCCTGCTGCCGGGGGTGCTGGCCGACCTGGCCCGGCGGCATCCCGCGCTGGACGTACGCCTCACGGAGGTGGACCCCCACCTCTCGGTGGACCTGGTGGCCCGCGGGGTCACCGATCTGGCGGTGGCGCACGACTGGGACATCGCCCCGCTGCCGGCCCCCGAGGGGGTGGAGCAGGCGGTGATCGGGGACGACCCCTGCGACCTGGTGGTCCCGGCGGGGCATCCGTTCACGGCCCGGCGGGTGGTGCGGCGGACGGACCTCGGGGGCCAGCGGTGGGTGTGCCAGCCGCCCGGCCGGGTCTGCCACGACTGGCTGGTGCGGACGATGCGCACGGCCGGGTTCGAGCCGGACATCGCGCACGTGGCCGAGGAGAACCACACGATCGTGGCCCTGGTCGCGGCCGGACTCGGGATCGCCGTCGTGCCCCGGCTGGGGACGGGCGCGCTGCCGCCGGGCGCGGTGGCGGTACCGCTGGAGCCGGGCCCCGTACGCAGGCTGTACGCCCTGTGGCGGACCGGGGCCGCCCGCCGCCCGGCGATCACCGAGGCCGTGGCCACCCTCCAGGAGCACTGGTCCCGTGCGGCCCCCCTTCCGGGGGACCTCCCGAGTGTCCCCGGCGTGCGGGCGACGCCCCGCCAGTAGGGTCCGGCGGGTGCCGTACCACGCCTCCCGCAGGGCCCTGCTCGCCGCCGCAGCCATGGCCGCCGTCACGGCCGCCGGGGCCGCCTCCGCCGCCGTGGGCTCCCGCGGCGCGGCGCCCGACGACTCCCGCTCCCCCGGGGGACCGCCGGGCCGCCGGCCGGACCGGGTGCGGCTGCGCGCGGTGGTGGCCCGGATGAGCCTGCCCGAGCAGGTGGGGCAGCTGTTCGTGTCCCGGGCCTACGGGCACTGCGCGACCGATCCCGACGCGGCGGACGCCGAGCTGAACCTGGCCCAGTTCGGGGTGCGCACCGCCGCCGAGGTGGTCGCCCGCTACCACCTGGGCGGGGTCGTCTACTTCGGCTGGGCGCACAACACCCGTGACCCGCACCAGATCGCCGAGCTGTCCAACGGCCTGCAGCGGGCGGCGGGCGGCTCGGGCGCCGGGATCCCGCTGCTGCTCTCCACCGACCAGGAGCACGGGGCCGTCGCCCGGATCGGCAGGCCGGCCGCCCTGCTGCCGGGGGCGATGGCGCTGGGCGCGGGGGGTTCCACGGCCGAGGCCCGCCGCGCGGCACGGGTGGCGGGTACGGAGCTGGCGGCGCTGGGCATCCGGCAGGACTACGCCCCGGTGTCCGACGTGAACGTGAACCCGGCCAATCCGGTGATCGGCGTACGGTCCTTCGGCGCGGATCCGCGCGCGGTGGCGGCCCTGGCGGCGGCCCAGGTGCGCGGCTACCAGGAGGCGGGGGTGGCGGCGACGGCGAAGCACTTCCCGGGGCACGGCGACACGGAGACCGACAGCCACGTCGGGCTGCCGGTGATGCGGCACACCCGGGCGCGGTGGGAGGAGCTGGACGAGCCGCCGTTCCGGGCGGCGGTGGAGGCGGGCGTGGACGCCGTGATGACGGCGCACATCGTCTTCCCCGCGCTCGATCCCTCGGGGGATCCGGCGACCCTCTCGCGGCCGGTCGTCACCGGCATCCTGCGCGAACGCCTGGGCTTCCGCGGGGTGGTGGTCACCGACGCCCTCGACATGGCGGGGGTCCGCCAGAAGTACGGGGACGACCGGGTCCCGGTCCTGGCCCTCAAGGCGGGCTGCGACCAGCTGCTGAACGCGCCCGATCTCGCCCTGGCGCAGCGCGGCGTGCTGGCGGCGGTGGAGTCGGGCGAGCTGACGCGGGAGCGGATCGCGGAGTCGGTGCTGCGGATCCTGGAACTCAAGGCCCGCCGGGGACTGTTCGAGGACCCCTTCACCTCGGCGGCCCGGGTGGACGCGCTGGTCGGCACGGCCGCGCACCTGGAGGCGGCCGACGAGATCGCGGCGGCCACGACGACCCTGCTGGCCAATCCGGAGGGGCTGCTGCCGCTGGACGCGGCGGCCGGGCCGGAGCTGCTGGTCACCGGGACGGACCCGGTCTCCCCCACGGGTACCACGGGACCCCCTACGACGGTCCTGGCGCGGGAGCTGACGGCGCTGGGCTGCCGGGCCGAGGCGCTCCCGCCCGCGCGGGCGGTGGCGGCGGCAGCGGGCCGCGCGGCGGTGCTCGTGTGCACGTACAACGTCCCGGAGGGGGAGAGTCCGCAGCGCACGCTGGTGGCGGAGCTGGTCGCGACGGGCGTGCCGGTGGTGCTGGTGGCCATCCGCAATCCGTACGACCCGGCGCGGCTGCCGGAGTGTGCGGCCGAGGTGGCGACGTACTCCTGGACGGACGTGGAGATGCGGGCGGCGGCCCGGGTGCTGACGGGTGCGAGGCGGCCCGCCGGCCGCCTCCCGGTCCCCGTCCCGGGCCGCTACCCCCTGGGCCACGGGCTGTCGTACCCGCCCGTGGCCCCCTAGCTCCCGGGGACTACGGCCGCAGCTGCGGCTCGTGCCTCAGGTCGACCTGGTCGAGCACCGGGTCCGGCGCGGCCAGCGGCGCGGCGGCCTGGGCCCGGCCGGACAGGGTCTGGGCGGGGGCGACCCCGGCCCACTGGAGGATCTTCGCGGTCGCGAGGACCTTCTCGCCCTCCTGGAGCTTGGCGACGTTGGCCCCGTGGTTGGCGCCCGGCGCGATCATCACGTAGCTGTCGCGGGTGGTGTACCCGAGGTGGAAGGGCTCGGCGCCCCACGGGTCGTTCTGCCCGTACACGAACAGCATCTGGTGGGCGTTGTTGCGGACCCAGGTGTCCACCTCCGCCATGACCCCCGGCTGGAAGGTCATCGGGATCTCGCGCGGCACGAAGTTGCGCGGCGGCTGGTAGCCGTAGCGGGTCAGGCCCTTGAGGTGGGGCTGCTTGATGTCGGGCGAGCCGAGCTGGGTACCGGCCTGGTAGTAGTACGGCGTGTACGTCTCCAGTCCCTGGTCGGCGTAGGCCGAGAAGCCGGAGATGGTGTCGACCGTGTCCCAGATCTCCTGGTCGCTCGCGGTGGCGGCGGTCGGGATGCCGGCGCAGTCGGCGAGCAGGCTGTACTGCCAGAAGGCCCAGGAGTAGTCCAGGACGACGGCCTCGAAGGCCTTGTCGAGGCTGCCGACGGTGGTGAAGGTCCAGCCGTTCTCGGCGGCGGCGGCCGCGTACTTGGCCTCCAGCGGCTCGCGGCGGATCAGCGCCTCGCGCTGCACGTTGTTCAGCTTGTCGCGGCACTCCTTGGTGCCGACCTTGGTGAAGAACCGGTCGTAGGCCGAGTCCTCCTTGTTGACGACGTCGTTGGGCGCGACGTACGCGACGACGCCGTCCATGTCACGCGGGTAGTAGCGCTCGTAGTACGTCGCCGTCATGCCGCCCTTGCTGCCGCCGGTGGCCAGCCAGTTCTTGGGGTAGATCTTCTTCAGGGCGGTGAAGATGCGGTGCTGGTCGCTGGCGGCCTGCCAGATGTCCAGGTTCCCCCAGTTGGCCGGGTCGGGCCGGGAGGGGGTGAAGAATCGATACTCCAGGGAGACCTGGTTGCCGTCGACGATGGTCGTCGGCTCGCTGCGGCGCGGGCTGGTGTTGACGTTGTAGCCCGAGGTGAAGAACACCGTGGGCCGGGAGACGTCCTTGTGCAGCAGGGTCAGGCGCTGCTTGAAGGTGCCCTTCCACGGCTGCCGGTGGTCGACCGGCTGCTCGTAGTTCAGGACGAAGAAGCGGTACCCCGGGTACGGCTTCTCCTCGATCAGGCTCATCCCCGGAATGCCGAGGATCTGGTCCTTGATGT
Organism: Streptomyces sp. NPDC059564; assembly: GCF_042735575.1. Lineage (NCBI taxonomy): Bacteria > Bacillati > Actinomycetota > Actinomycetes > Kitasatosporales > Streptomycetaceae > Streptomyces > Streptomyces sp. NPDC059564. The sequence goes on from NZ_JBHWBP010000006.1 coordinate 44,054, forward strand.
CCGTGGCGGCGGCCGGCCCCGCGGCGGTGGCCGCTTGTGCCGTGGCGCCGGCCGCACCCATGGTGCCGATCAGCACCAGGAGCGACAGCAGCCATCCGAGCGTCTTGCGCATTCACCCTCCCCTTGAGTTCACTGTGGTCGCCGTGAACCTAGCCGGGTCAACACGCCTCTGAACAGACCTAGTTGGGTCGCACCCTCAGCACAGGATCCAGCCGGAATCGACGGATCCGGCCGCCACTCCGCCCTTTACATACACACATCGGTTGATCGCGCCCACGCTGACGGGGCCCGCGTAGCGGGTGAATTGCCCCGCATCGCCCACCGGTACGCCGCCACGCGGCTGAATGCTCACCGACATGTGACGGCGTTCCCCGGCCCGCAGGGCGACGGTCACCGCGCACGCCCGGTCCCGGCTCTTGTACACCCGCACCTCGCCGGTGACGAAGGGCAGCGCCTTGACCAGCCTGCCCTCGCACCCGCCGGTCGCGGCGTGCGCCGGGGCGGCCGCGAACACCCCTCCCACCGCCAGCCAGAGCGCCGCCCCGAACACCCCGAGCGACACGGTCCGCCGCCACGCGCTCCGCGCCTTCCGCCCCTGCCACACCACCACGGCCCCCCGATCAGTCGTACGTAACACGTACGCACGTACGACGCCCGGGTGTGCCGGAAGGTTGCACGGGGCAACGGCCGCCCCGGGGGTCAGAGCGCCGCCGAGGCCGCGTGGTCGAAGACCGCCCCCCTCGGGCGCAGGGCGGTGGCGAGGCGCACCGGATGCCCCTCCGCGACCAGCAGGGCGGTCAGCTCGTCGGCGCGTTCGGCGACGGCCCGGCAGACGCCGTGCAGCAGTTCCGGCCGGGTGGCGAGGGGGACGCGGGCCCAGCCGGGCTCCTCGGCGCCGGCCGCCCATACCTCGTAAGAGTGCATCCACAACTTCCTTGCGGGAGAGCGGGAGTTCGCGATCAACGAGGAGATTACGCTAGGTGGCCGAGCAAACGCTCACCGTAGTTCCGATCAGCCGCGAAGGGCATCTGCCATGACGAACGACCTCCTCGACCGCAAGCTGGAGCGTGCGTTCGCGCACCTGGACGCCGACTCCAACGGCGTGATCGACGAGAAGGACATGATCGCCCTCGGGTCGCGCCTGCTCTCCGCGCTCTCCGAGCCCGCCACCTCCCCCAAGGCGGCCGAGGTCTTCCGCGGTCTCACGGACTTCTGGGTGGACCTGTTCAACGAGCTGGGCGTCGGCGAGGACCAGAAGCTCACGCCCGCGCAGTACCGGGACGGCATGACCCGGCTCTACAAGGACGGCGGGCCCGCGTACGACAAGTCCTTCCGCCCGATGATGAAGGCGATCCTGACGGTCGCCGACACCAACGGGGACGGGCACATCAGCCCCGAGGAGTTCCACAAGGCGCAGCTGGCCTTCGACACCGAGCTGGAGCCCGCCGACGCGGACACCCTCTTCGCGAAGATCGACAAGAACCACGACGGGTACCTGTCGGTGGACGAACTCCTCGACGCCGTACGCGAGTACTACACCGGGGACGACGAGGACGCCCCCGGCAACCTGCTCTTCGGCGAGCTCTGAGCGCTCGCCCCGGCCGCCCTACGCGGCCGCGGCGGGCTCGTCCTCCCCGGCGAAGGTCCGCCACAGCTCGGCGTAGCGGCCGCCGCGGGCCAGCAGTTCCAGGTGGCTGCCGTCCTCGACGACCCGGCCTCGGTCCATGACCACCACCCGGTCGGCGCGGGCGGCGGTCGTCAGCCGGTGCGCGACGACCAGGGTGGTGCGCTTGCCCGCGAGCCGGTCCGTGGCCTGGTTGACCTGCGCCTCGGTGGCCAGGTCCAGGGCCGCGGTGGCCTCGTCGAGGAGCAGTACGTCCGGGTCGACGAGCTCGGCGCGGGCCAGCGCGATCAGCTGGCGCTGCCCGGCGGAGAGGTTGCGGCCGCGCTCGGCGACGGTGTGCAGGTAGCCGCCGTCGAGGGTGGCGATCATGTCGTGGGCGCCGACCGCGCGGGCGGCGGCCTCCACCTCGGCGTCGCTCGCGGCGGGCCGCCCGTAGGCGATGGCGTCGCGGACCGTCCCCGGGAAGAGGTACGGCTCCTGGGGGACCACGCCGAGGCGGTGGCGGTACGCCGTCAGGTCCAGCTCCCGCAGGTCGGCGCCGTCGGCGGTGACCCGGCCGGAGGTCGGGTCGTAGAACCGGGCGACCATCTTGACCAGCGTGGACTTGCCGGCTCCGGTCTCGCCGACGAAGGCGACGGTCTGCCCGGCCGGTATGCGCAGGCTTATCCCGGCCAGCGCCTCGCCGTTCTCGCCACGCTCCTCGGCGGTGCCGTACTGGAAGCGCACGTCCTCGAAGGCGATCTCGCCGCGCAGCGCGGGCACCGGGGCGGGGGCGGCGGAGCGCGGGGTGCTGGTGGGCTCGCGCAGCAGATCCTGGATCCGGCCGAGGGAGACGGTGGCCTGCTGGTAGCCGTCGAAGACCTGGGAGAGCTGCTGGACCGGGGCGAAGAACAGGTCGATGTACAGCAGGTACGCGACCAGCGCGCCGGTGGTGAGGGTGGCCGCTTCCACCCGGCCCGCGCCGACGATCAGCACGGCCGCCGCCGCGCCCGAGGACAGCAGCTGCACGAAGGGGAAGTAGACGGATATCAGCCACTGGCCGCGGACCCGCGCCTGGCGGTAGGCGTCGCTGCGCCCGGCGAAGCGGGTGGCACCGGTGGACTGGCGGCGGAAGGCCTGGACGAGGCGGAGCCCGGCCACGGACTCCTGCAGGTCGGCGTTGACCACGCTGACCCGGTCGCGGGCGAGCTCGTACGCGGCGACCGACTTGCGGCGGAAGACGACCGTGCCGAGGACCAGCACGGGCAGGGTGGCGAAGACGATCAGCGCGAGCTCGACGTCGAGGACGAGCAGGGCGATCAGGATCCCGAAGAAGGTCAGGACGGAGACCACGGCGGTGACGAGCCCGGTCTGCAGGAAGCTCGACAGGGAGTCCACGTCGGTGGTCATCCGGGTCATGATCTTGCCGGTGAGCTCGCGCTCGTAGTAGTCCAGGCCGAGGCGCTGGAGCTGGGCGAAGATCTTGACGCGCAGGGCGTACAGGACGCGCTCGCCGGTGCGTCCGGTCATCCGGGTCTCGGCGAACTGTGCCGCCCACTGGCCGAGGACGACGACCAGGGCCAGCCCGGCGGCGACCCAGACGGCCCCGAGGGCGGCCTGTTCGACGCCCTTGTCGATGCCGTGCCGGATCAGGACGGGCAGCAGCAGCCCGGACCCCGCGTCGAGGGCGACGAGGCCGAGGCTGATGGCGAGGGGGGCCCAGAAGCCCTTCAGCAGGCGGCGCAGGCCGTAGCTCTCCTCGGCGGCCGCGGCCCGGGCCTCGTCCACCGCCGGCTCGTCGTCGGCGGGCGGCAGGGCCGCCACCTGGGCGAGGAGTTCGGGGGTGGCGGGCATGCCGGGGGCGGCCGGGGCGGCGGACTTGCCGCTCTCCTCGCGGCGCCACAGCTCGGGCGTGACCCCGTCCGACACCCGGCGCTTGGCGCTGACCTGCTCGGAGTCGATCTCCGCTTCGAGTTCCAGGTCCCGCTCGATGTCCCGCTCGAACTCGGCCATGGCCGGCGCGTCAGGGGTGCGCGGCGAGGCCGCCCCGAGGGCGTCGGGGTCGGTCAGCAGCCGGCGGTACAGGGCGGAGCGGCGCTCCAGCACCTCGTGGGTGCCGATGTCGGCGAGCCGCCCGTGGTCGAGTACGGCGATCCGGTCGGCCAGCGCGAGGGTGGAGCGGCGGTGGGCGATGAGGAGGGTGGTGCGGCCCGCCATGACAGCCCGCAGCGCCTCGTGGATCTCGTGCTCGACGCGGGCGTCGACGGCGGAGGTGGCGTCGTCGAGGAGCAGCAGCCGGGGGTCGGTGAGGATGGCGCGGGCGAGCGCGATGCGCTGGCGCTGGCCGCCGGAGAGGGTCAGGCCCTGCTCGCCGACCTTGGTGTCGTACCCGGCGGGGAGGGCCTCGACGAAGCCCTCGGCCTGGGCGGCGCGGGCGGCGGCGCGGACGTCCTCGTCGGAGGCGTCGGGGCGGCCGAAGGCGATGTTGGCGCGGATGGTGTCGGAGAAGAGGAACGAGTCCTCGGGGACCAGTCCGATGGCGGCGCGCAGGGAGTCGTACGTCAGCTCGCGGACGTCGTGGCCGCCGACGCGGACGGCGCCCTGGTCGGCGTCGTAGAAGCGCGGCAGGAGCAGCGCCACCGTCGACTTGCCGCTGCCGGAGGAGCCGACGACGGCGACGGTCTCGCCCTCGGCGATGGAGAGGGAGAACCCGTCGAGGACGGGCCGCTCGGGGTCGTAACCGAAGCGGACGTCGTCGAACTCGACGGTCGCGGGCGCGTCGGCGGGCAGCTCGCGGGTGCCGTCCTGGATCACGGGCTCGGTGTCGATGAGCTCGAAGACGCGCTCGACGCCGGCGCGGGCCTGCTGGCCGACGGTCAGGACCATGGCCAGCATGCGGACGGGGCCGACGAGCTGGGCGAGGTAGGTGGAGAAGGCGACGAAGGTGCCGAGGGTGATGTGTCCCCGGGTGGCCATCCAGCCGCCCAGGGCCAGCATCGCGACCTGCCCGAGGGCGGGGACGGCCTGCAGGGCGGGGGTGTACCGGGAGTTGAGGCGGATGGTGCGCATCCGCCCGCCGAACAGCTTGCGGCCGGCCTCGCGGAGCTTGCCGGTCTCCTGCTCCTCCTGCCCGAAGCCCTTGACGACGCGGACGCCGGTCACGGCGCCGTCGACGACGGTGGCCACGGCGGCGGCCTGGGCCTGGGCGTACCAGGTGGCGGGGAAGAGCTTCTTGCGGCTGCGCTTGGCGATGAACCACAGGGCGGGAGCCATCAGCAGCGCGACGAGCGTGAGCAGCGGGGACAGCCACAGCATGATGCCGAGGGATATCCCGAAGAGGAGGAAGTTCCCGATGGTCATGGGCAGCATGAACAGCAGGCCCTGGATCAGCTGGAGGTCGCTGGTGGCCCGCCCGACGACCTGCCCGGTCGACAGCTCGTCCTGGCGCCGCCCGTCGAGGCGGGCGATGGTGTCGTACATGTCGGTGCGCAGGTCGTGCTGCACGTCGAGGGCGAGGCGGCCGCCGTAGTAGCGGCGTATGTAGGTGAGGACGTACACGAGCACGGCCGCGCCTATGAGCATGCCGGCCCAGGGGGCCATGCCCTTGGTCTTGTCGCCGACGACGTCGTCGATGATCACGCGGGTGACCAGCGGTACGAGGGCCATGACGGCCATCCCGGCCAGCGAGGACCCGAGCGCGAGCAGCACGTTGACCTTGTACCGCCAGGTGTAGGCCGTAAGCCGCCTGCCCCAGCCCTGTTTCTCCCCAGCCGCCGTCACGTGATGCCTCCCCGTCGTTCCTGTCCTGCCGCCACCCCCAACGCTCCGACCGGCGGATTTCATCCCGCCGCAACAATCGAACGGGTTTCCGCGGGGCGGCGCACGACGGGTGGACCGTCCGGGGGACGGGTGGGCCCTTCGGGTCCTACGGGGCGTCGAACTCGTACTCCAGTACGTAGGCGGAGGCGTCCAGCACCATCTCGTTGACCTCGACCACGCGGGCGTCTGCGGTGAGGGCCGTCCGGCAGATCAGCACGACGGGCGTCCCGGCGGTCAGCGCCAGCCGCTCGGCCTCATCCGGACCGGGCATCCTCGACCGGATCTCCTCCCGGAACCGAGCGGGCTTGTGGCCCAGCTCCGCGAGGCGTGCGTAGATGCCGCCGGGGCCGCTGTCGGGCTCCGCGATGGGGCTTCCGGCCACGAGGGCGGCGTCGAGATAGGAGGTCGCGAGCAGTACGGGCTTCCCGTCGAGCGTGAACCTGCGGCGGCGGATACAGGCGGGGGCGTTCGCGGCGAGGCCGAGTGCGGAGGCGATCCGGCCCGGGGCCTCCCCCTCGTCGACGCCGAGGAACTCGACCACGGGGTCGCGCCCCTTCCCGTCCACGCCCCAGATGGATCCGCCCGCACCCCACACCTCGACGGCCAGTCGCTGGATGCCCCGCCGCCGGATGACGACCTTGAACTCCCGGACGAAGACCCCGGCGCCCTTGCGCGCCTCCGTGAGCCCCTCGGCCTGAAGAACCCCGAACGCCTGGCGGGCGGTCATGCGGGCGACACCGTACTGGCTCATCAGGTCGCTCTCGCCCGGGAGCCGGTCTCCGGGCCCGTACTCGCCGGACGCGATGGCGTCTTTGAGCGCGGCGGCGATGCGCTGGTACTTGGGCTGCCGCCCCGCGACGTCCTTCGGCATGCACTCCTCCTGGATCACCTCGCGCCAGCCTAGGGGGCGCGTCACGGCGCCAGGGGCGCGCTTCGCTCATTACCCGTCAGCATCGAACATATCTAGATACCTCTTGCGGCAGGATCGCGGGACCCGCTTCACTGTTCTCAGGTATCTAGATAAGTGAGGTTCCATGGCATCGCACCATGCCCACGAGGTCTTCTGGATCGTGCCCCGCACCCTCCGCGCCCCCGGCCGGGCCCGCGCGCTGCTGCGTGCGCAGCTCGCCGAGTGGACGGTCGACGCGGAGCCCGCCGACAGGGCGGAACTGCTGCTCTCCGAGCTGGTCACCAACGCCGTCCGGCACGCCCGGGCTCCGCAGGGGCGGGACATCGGGATCCGGATCGCCCGGTACGACGGGGTGCTACGGGTGGAGGTCGCCGACGCCGGCCCCGCCGTCAAGCTCACGCCGCAGGTCGTGGCGGAGTGGGACGAGCGGGGCCGCGGCCTCGCCATCGTGGCGGCCCTGGCCGAGCGCTGGGGCTGCTGCCCCCGACTGCACGGCATCGGCAAGACCGTCTGGGCCGAGATCGGCTGGACCCCGGAGGCACCCGCATGCTGAAGCACCGGGACGTGATCCGGCTCGCCTTCGCGGTCGGCCAGGCCGTCTACGACCGGCGGACCGAGCTCGGGATCTCGCAGACCGAGCTGGCCCGGCGGGTCGGCATGACGCAGGCGGACCTGTCCAGGCTGGAGCTCGGCGTGATCACACCGACCGTGGCGATGCTGGCCCGCCTGGCGCGGGCCATGGAGTCCGAGCTGAACCTCAAGCTCGTCGGCGAGACGTCCGTCGTCGCCTTCAGGGCGTAGGGCGCTGCTTCACCACGGGGGGCTTCTCGAGGGGCTTGTTCTCGCAGCCGAGGGCTTCGGTGACGCGGCGGCCCATGAGGTAGGTGAGGGCGGTCTGCCGGTCGCGGACCGTCTGGTCGATGTTCGTCCGAGGGGGGCTGACGTTGTGCGAAGCCTTCGCGTTGAACCAAGCCGACTTCGACGGCCCGCCGAGCTTGCCGGGCATCTCGCAACCGACGAACAACGTCGTATCGGTGTCGTTGGCCTGGCCGAAGGCGCCGCCGTCCGCCTCGAACGGAACGCCGTTGGGCAGCGGCTGTTCCACATCCTTCGAGGCACGCGAGACCCATCCGAAACTGAATGTCACGCGGTCACCGCCATTCTGGCCGGCCGCCCACAGGGCGCACGTCGGCTTCGGATACAGCCGCTTTTCCGGGCTCGTCTCCAGCAGTGCGTGCCGCAGCGCCGTCGCCACTTCGCCCGTGCTGTTGTAGATCAGAGTCTCGAACTCTTCCGCACGAAGAATCCCCCGCAGGAGGACGCCCTCCTCCGAGGAACTGCTGATCCCACACGGCTGCTCGCTCTTCGCCTCGGGCTCCCCCGACGTGCACGACGCCAGCATCACCATGGAGAGCAGGGCAGTCGTCGATCGCGCGAAAGCCTTGAGCACGTCACGGCCGGAGGTGCGCACGGGCAGCCTCCCGACCTGCGGAGTACGCGTCACCGGCCCCGTCCTTGGCGTGGTCGAACGCGAGATTGCCTGCCATTTTCCGTTCATCTCTCCACGCATCCAACAGCTTGTTGGTCCCGTCCATACCCGCCGCGTAGTTGTTGCTGGAATCCTGCTTGCTCTGCTCCTCGGCCGCGTCCTTGACGCCCTCGACCCAGTTGTACTTGGCTCCGTCGATCAGCGAGCCTCCGATCGTGCTCACGACCGGGATTTCCCCGATGAGTCCGTTCACTCCGGCAGCCGTGTACTCGGCCGTGCCCTCAGCCCACTTGACCTGGTCGTCTTCCTTGTCCTTGTAGACGTCGGCCCCGATGCCGTTGAGGGCACCCGTTGCCGCCCCGATGTCATGTGCACGGTTGTCCCAGTCAACGCCGGCCCGCTGCGGGTCGGCCTCGTAACGGTCAGCCGTCACGAGCTGCTCCGCCGAGTACACCTGCTCCGCCTTGACCAACAAGCCGTAGGACGGGCCGTCGTCCGCGATCCCGCGCATGACACGGATCAGACTGCCCTGGCCGACCGCGATATGGGCCTCGTCCCCCGAACCGTGGATGGCGTCGCTGCCCTTGATGCCCCCCAGGTCAGAGTTCTGGCCGCCGAGGATCACGTGGGTGTCCTCCACGTAGTCGACCAGCGCCCTCGCCATCGGCTGCTGCAAGCCCTGCAGGTCGTCCGGGAACTCGTCGCCGCCCATCTCGTCGTCCAGGTAGCGGATCGCGTGGTGCATCACGCGGGCCTGGCCCTCCGTGTGGGGGCCGGGCGGGCCCAGCTTCTCGCCGTCCGTGTGGCCCGTGGCGGCTGCCTGGAGGGCGGCGCCGAGGCCGGCCGTCTTGTCGCCGTGCATCTCCATCGGCGGGCCGACGGCCGTCGAGATCCAGGGGTCCGGCATGTCCCGGTCGGTGAGCATGTACTTCAGGTGCTCGTTCTTGTTGCGAGGTGCCTGAGGGTCGAGGAAGTACGTCGCCGAGTCCGGGTCCTTGGCCATGATGCCGAGCAGGCCGTCGAGGGGGTCGGAGACCAGGTTGGGGCGTTGGGAGTCGTAGGCGTGGTCGTACATGTGCGGCTTCGACTTCTCGGCCTCGATCATGCCGTCGCCGATGTCGTTGAGGAACTGCTTGCCGTAGCCGCCGCCGTTCGACATGAGGGTGACCAGCGTCTGGTAGCCGTACGTCGGCCGCAGGCCCTTGGCTACCAGCTCGGGGCCCTGCTCCTTGAGCCCGTTGACGAAGGGCTTGTAGGCGTAGCCGTCCGGGTCCTTGGTGCCGGAGGCGATCGTGTTCGCCAGGCCGGTGTTGATCGACTCGTAGAGCTTCTTGTCGGCCGCCGACGCGCCCCGCTCGTTCGACGCCAGGTTCATCTGGTCGGCCAGCTGGAGGGTGTCCTTCGCCCCGAGGGAGTGGAGGTAGGCCTCGCTGAAGTGCTTGTCCCCGGAGTTCTGCTTGAGGAGGTCGTTGTAGTGCTTGAGCTCCTCGGGGGAGGCGTCGCCGTGGCGGATCTTGTGGGTGAGGGCGAGCGCCTCCACCGCCTCGACGTCGTTGACGGCCTTGGAGTTGAAGCCGAACATGGCCGTGCCGTCCGCGCCCGAAGCGTTGAGCAGGGCCGTCTTGACGTCCTCGTCGAACTCCGTGACCGCCTTGACCGCGTCCGCGATCTTGGCCGACCAGGACCGCTCGACCTCCGGGAGGTCGGGGTCGTGGCGGATCGCCTTCGCGGTGTTCGGGTCGGTCTTGCTGAAGTCGTAGGTCGCGTTGCCCGCTTCCGACACCTTCATGCCGGCGGCGACGGCGTCCGAGACGGCCGAGGTGACCCTGCCCTTGAGCTCCGTGAAGCGGGCGAAGGCGTCGCGGAGCAGCGACTCCATGGCCAGCGCCTCGGTCTGGGCCGCGTCGAACTCGCCCCGGGTGATGGCGGAGTTGTTGGCGGAGACGTTCGCGCTGCTGCCGATCCAGCCGTCGCCCTTGGAAACGCTCTGGACTTCCTTCTCGTAGACGTCCTCGAGCGTCTTGAACTGCTTCGCCATGGACGCCCAGCCGTCGGCGGCCGTGGTGAGCGCGGACAGGTCCGTGGTCATGACCTCGTGGTAGTTCGGCACGGCTCGCTCCCCGCTCCCCTAGAGTCCCGCGACCTTGGACTGGACCGGCTGGAAGCCCTGGCCCGTCAGCTGGTCGTTCCCGGTGAACAGGTTCGACGCGCCGCGCAGGGCCGTCTTCTCCGAGTTCAGCCGACCCATCAGGCGCTTCACCTGGTCGTCCCACTGCGTGTGTGCCTTCGTCAGGCCCGCCGCCGTCGCCCAGCCGCTGAAGGCCTTGACGGCGGTCTTCGTCGGTTCGTCGGCGGCGTCCGCGGCCTTCGTCGTGCCGGGCTGCAGGACGTTCTGGATGGTGTTGGCCGCCTTCTTCTTCTCCGGAGCGGCCGTGGCCAGGAGTCCCTCGCCGCCGCCCGGGTCGGCGTGGAGCTGGTTCAGCCGCGTCTGGGGCGACGGGTCCGCGGCCGCCGCCTGCTTGTGCTGGGCCCACTCCTGCTCGAACGCCACTGCTCCCCCTCGGACTTCGTTCCGGACGTGACCACGACCACGACCCCGCCCACCCTAACGAGCCCCGTTCACATTCCTAAACGTGCGTCGGGGCGAACATCTTGAGGGTGGTGGGGAGGATGACCACCGAGGGGCCCGGCTGGGCGAGGGCCTTGGTGAGGTCCGCTCGGAGGGACTCCGGGGTGGTCGTGGTGGCCGGGACGCCGAAGGAGGCGGCCAGGGCGGCGAAGTCGGGGCCCGTGAGGTCGGTGCCGGTGGCGCAGCCGTACTCGCGGAGGATGCCGTAGCCGCCGTCGTCCACGATCAGCCAGGTGACGTCCAGGTCGTGCTGGCGGGCGGTGGCCAGGTCGGCGATCGAGTACATCGCGCCGCCGTCGCCCGAGACCGCGAGGACCGGGGTGCCCGGTTCGGCTACGGCCGCGCCGAGGGCCGCCGGGAAGGCGTAGCCGAGGCCGCCCGCGCCCTGGGCGGAGTGCATGGTGTTCGGGTGCTTGGGGTCGAAGGCCGACCAGGCCCAGTAGGACAGGATCGTCATGTCCCAGAAGGACGGGGAGCGGGGCGGGAGGGCGGCGCGGACCGCGGCCAGGAGGTCCCGTTCCAGGGTGACGTCCTGGGGGGCGAGGCGGGCTTCGATGGAGGACAGGAGGAGGCGGACCCGCTCGGGGGCTCCCGGGTCCTCGCGCTCGGAGACCGTTTCCAGGAGGGCCTGGAGGGCCAGGCGGGCGTCCGCGTGGATGCCGAGCGCCGGGTGGTTGGACTCCAGCTTGCCGAGGTCGGCCTCGATCTGGACGACCCGGCCCGTGGGGAAGAACGTGTGGTAGTTCGAGGAGAGTTCCCCGAGGCCGGAGCCGACGACCAGGACGACGTCCGCGTCCTCCAGGAAGTCCGTCGTGTGCCGGTCCTCCAGCCAGGACCGCAGCGAGAGCGGGTGGGTCCAGGGGAAGGCGCCCTTGCCGCCGAAGGTGGTGACGACCGGGGCGTTCAGGCGTTCCGCGAGCTGCTTCAGCTTGCCCGCCGCGTCCGCGCGGATCACGCCGCCGCCCGCGATGATCACCGGGCGGGAGGCGTGCGACAGCCAGTGCGCCGCGAGGGCCGTCAGCTCGGGGCGGGGCGCCAGTTCGTGCGGGGTCGCGTCCATGCCGGTGACCTGCGGGATGACCGTCTCCGCGCGGAGCACGTCCTCCGGGATCTCCACCCAGACCGGGCCGAAGGGGACCGTGAGGGCCGACTCCCAGGCCTCGGCGATGACGGAGGGGATCTGGGAGGGGGTACGGGCGCAGTGGACGGACTTCACCACCTCGCGGAAGGAGGCGGACTGGTCGCGCAGCTCGTGCAGGTGGCCGCGCCGGCCCCCGCCCAGGCCCGCCGACGGTACCTGCGAGCAGATCGCGAGCACCGGCGCGGAGGCCGCCGCCGCTTCCGCGAGGGCGGGCAGGGACATCAGCGCGCCCGGCCCCGTGGACAGGAGCAGCGGGACGGCCTCGCCGGTGACGCGGCCGTACGCGTCGGCGGCGAAGCCCGCGTTGTTCTCCGTACGCAGGCCCACGAGGCGCAGGTCGGAGCGGCCGACGGCGTCGAAGAGGGCCAGCGCGTGCTGGCCGGGGAGCCCGAAGGCGGTGGTGGCGCCGAGTCCGCGCAGCGTTTCCACGACCAGGTCCCCGCCCGTGCGGCCCGGTGGCGGCGCGAGGGCGGCCGCCGTCTGGGCTTCGGTGGGGCGGAGTACCAGGTCGTGGTCGTGCGTCACGGTGCTTAGTTGCCCTTCGCCTTCGCAGCGGCGCTGCGCTTATCGACCCTGCCTGGCGGCAGAGATCTGCCGGCTCATGATCGTGGTGAGCTCGTACGCGGTGTGCGAGGCCGCGACGGAGGTGATCTCCGCGTGATCGTACGCCGGGGCGACCTCGACGACGTCGGCGGAAACGAGGTTGCAGGAGGACAGGCCCCGGATGATCTCCAGCAGCTCGCGGGAGGTCATGCCGCCCGCCTCGGGGGTGCCGGTGCCGGGCGCGTGGGCCGGGTCGAGCACGTCGATGTCGATGGAGATGTAGAGCGGGCGGTCGCCGATGCGCTGGCGCAGCTGGTCGGCGACCTCGTCGGCGCCGCGGCGGTAGACGTCCGCCGAGGTCACGATGCCGAAGCCCATCTTGGCGTCGTCGTCCAGGTCCTGCTTGCCGTACAGCGGGCCGCGCGTGCCGACGTGGGAGAGCGCCTCGGTGTCGAGGATGCCCTCCTCGACGGCGCGGCGGAACGGGGTGCCGTGGGTGTACTCGGCGCCGAAGTAGGTGTCCCAGGTGTCGAGGTGGGCGTCGAAGTGGAGCAGGGCGACCGGGCCGTGCTTCTTCGCGACCGAGCGGAGCAGCGGGAGGGCGATGGTGTGGTCGCCGCCGAGGGTCATCAGGCGGGAGCCGGCGCCGAGGAGCTCGTCCGCGGCCGCCTCGACCGTCTCGACGGCCTCGTTGATGTTGAAGGGGTTCACGGCGATGTCGCCGGCGTCCGCGACCTGCGCGAGCGCGAAGGGGGAGGCGTCCTGCGCCGGGTTGTACGGGCGCAGCAGGCGGGAGGCCTCGCGGATGGCGTTGCCGCCGAAGCGGGCGCCGGGGCGGTAGGAGACGCCGGAGTCGAAGGGCACGCCGACGACGGCGACGTCGGCGGAGCCGACCTCGTCGAGGCGGGGCAGCCGGGCGAAGGTCGCCGGGCCCGCGTAGCGCGGGATGCGGGAGGAGTCGACGGGGCCGCGCGGCTGCGTGCTCATGGGGGGTGCCCTTCTGTGGTCCTACGGTGCGGTCCTTCGAGCGTAAGGGGACGCCCCCGGGGCGCGAAGTGTACGTTTCATCCACTGTTCGGCACCGATATGTACGGAGTAGCCATGGAGGCACCGCTCACCCCGCCGGTTCCGCTGGCCGCGCTGACCGCCGACCGGGAGCTGGGGCTGCGGCTCCTGGCGGGGCCCGCCGGGGCGGACGTGTACGGGGTGCACGCCTCGGAGATGGCGGACCCGTCGCCCTACCTGCTGGGCGGGGAGCTGCTGCTGACGGCCGGATCCGCCGCCGGGGCCGCGGGGGTGGAGGCCGGGGAGTACGTGGCCCGGCTGGTCCGGGCCGGGGTGGGGGCCGTCGGGTTCGGGGTGACCCCGGTGCACGAGACGGTGCCGGCGGCCCTCGCCGAGGCGTGCGCGCGCTACGGGCTGCCGCTGGTGGAGGTGCCGCCGGGAACCCCGTTCACGGCGGTGGGCCGGGCGGTGTGGCGGCTGATGGCGGAGGCCCGGACCCGGGAGCTGCGCCGGGTGACGGACGCGCAGCAGTCCCTGGCGTCGGCGGCGGCCCGCCCGGACCCGGTGCCGTCGGTCCTGGCCCGCCTGGCGGCGACCCTGAACGGCTGGTCGGCGCTCCTGCCCCCGCCGCCGGGCCGGGGCGACGCGGGCACGAGCGCGGGCCCGAGCACGAGCACGAGCACGAGCGCGGGCGCGGCCGAGGCGGAGGCCGGGGTTCCGCCCGGGGACGGGGTGCGCGGGGCGCTGGAGGGGCTCGCGCTGCGGGTGGGGCCCGGGGGCGCCGCGACCGCCACCGACACGCTGGGCGGCACGCACCTGGCGGCGTACGCCGTGGGCGGCGGCCGGGTGCTGGCGCTCGCCACCCCGGCCCGGGCCCCCGGGGACCACACCATCGCCTCCGTCGCCGCCGTGCTGCTGACCCTGCTCACGGCCGGCCACCCGGCGGGGGACGAAGCCGCCGCCCTGACCCGGCTCCTGCTGGACGGCGATCCGGCCGGGGCGCTCTCCCCCGGGCCCTGGTACGCCGTGCACGCCCGGGGCGCCGGTGACCCGCGGGCTCTGGCGGCCGCGCTGGGCACCGTACTGCTGGACCCGCGCGGGGACGGCGTACGCCTGCTGACCGACCGGGAGCCCGCCCCGCAGCCGGGGTGGCGGCTCGGGGTGAGCGCCCCGGCCGCGCCCGCCGGGCTGCGCACCGCCGGGGCCCAGGCACGCCGGGCCCTGGAACGCGCGGAGGCGGCCCGTACCCCGCTGGCCGGGCACGCCGACGCCGGCTTCGCGGGCCTCGTCGGCGAAGCAGAGGCCCGGGCCCACGCCGAGGCCCTGCTCGCCCCGCTGACCGGGACGCAGGCGGCGACCCTGCGCGCCTGGCTGGCCCACCACGGCAGCTGGGACCGCACCGCGGCCGCCCTCGGCGTCCACCGCAACACGGTCCGCCAGCGGATCGCCCGCTGCGCCGCGCTCCTGGACCGGGACCTCGACGACCCGGACACCCGGATGGAGTTGTGGTTCGCCCTGCGCCGGCTGCCGTAGCGGGTCTACGGCGTCACGGGTTGGCGGTCGTCACGGGTTGGCGGTCACCTCGAAGCCGGCTCCGAAGACGTCGGAGGGGTCCGCGGCGTCGCGGGCGCGCAGGTCGGCCAGGATGTTCGCCGAGCTGGTGTACAGGTACGGGGGGATCCCGAGGGCGATCGCCTTGGTGATGCCCGCCCAGGGCCCCTCGGCCTTGAACCCGTTGGCCTCGGAGGGGTAGGCCGACCCCGGCACGTGCCAGATGGTGGGCCCGCCCGAGTCGCCGGCCTTGTGCTGGGGGTGGGCCTGGTAGACGCCCCGGTCGTTGTTGGTGATCCGGCCATACCAGACGCCCAGCTGGCCGGAGACCACCAGCTCGTTGTTGTTGAACCAGGCCGCGCCGAGCAGGCGTTCGCTGTTCAGCGCGGGGCTGAGGGCGTTGGGGCTGGGCGTCCCGCCGGGCACCTCCAGCACCCCGGTCTGCTTCAGGTGCGGCCCCTGGGAGGAGAGCGTCACGCCCGGCACCAGCTCGATGACCATGTAGTCCTTCGTCAGGTGGCCCGTCATGGAGCCTTCCGGGTCCTTGAACCAGCGGACGTACCCGATGGGCCCGTAGCCGAGGTCCTGCCGGTGGTAGACGGGAGCGATGTTCTCGGGGAGCTCCCGGTCGGCGTACTTGCCCGTGGGGTCGGTCAGGCAGTGCCCGGCCGATATGGCGATCTTCCGCCCGTAGTCGTCGTTGCCGACGGCCCCGATGGTGCAGAAGGCTTCGGGGCGGGCGGGGTCGAAGGCGATCTGCATCGCGTTGTACACGCGCTTCTCCTGCCGGGGCTCCGGCGCCGCGGCATGGGCCGTGCCCGCGCCGAGCACCACGGTGGCGGCCATGGCGGCCACCAGGCCCGAGAGCCTCCTGGACAACAGTCGCCTGAGCATGCGGGTTTCCTCTTCTGCCGGGGACGGGGGCCGGAGGAACGAGTCAAGCCGGGAGGACGGTGACGCAGAAGGGGGTATCCGGCCACTCACCGCGACCGGCGTCGCGCCGCGACCCCCACCCGGCCCCGGGGCGACCCGGGCGTCCGGACGGAGCCGCACTGTGGTGCGCGCTACGTTCTCTGGACAGCGGGGACAACTCGCCGGTAACTTAATCTGAGCAAGCGCTTAGCCGTAAGCGGCGGACCGCCGCGACCGAAGGGAGCCGGCCCAGTGCGCCGTACCGTTTTCAACGAGGACCACGAGGCGTTCCGCGAGACCATCCGCGCCTTCATCGAGGCCGAGGTCGTCCCGGTCTACGACGACTGGTTCGCCGCGGGCCAGGCGCCGCGCGACTTCTACTACAAGCTCGGCGAGCTGGGCATCTTCGGGATCAACGTCCCCGAGGAGTTCGGCGGCGCGGGCCTGGACACCCACAAGTTCGAGGCCGTCCTCTACGAGGAGACCTCGCGCGCCGGCGTGAACTTCGGCGGCTCCGGCGTCCACGTGCTGCTCGCCCTGCCCTACATCAAGATGCTCTCCACCGACGAGCAGAAGAAGCGCTACCTGCCGAAGTTCGTCTCCGGCGAGGAGATGTGGGCCCTCGCGATGACCGAGCCGGGCACCGGTTCCGACGTCGCGGGCATGAAGACCACCGCCAAGCTCTCCGAGGACGGCACGCACTACGTCCTCAACGGCTCCAAGACCTTCATCACCGGTGGCGTCCACGCCGACCGCGTGATCGTCTGCGCCCGCACCTCCGCCCCGGGCGAGCAGGACCGCCGCTTCGGCATCTCGCTGTTCGCCGTGGACACCAAGTCCGAGGGCTACTCCATCGGCCGCAAGCTGGACAAGCTGGGCCTGCGCACCTCCGACACCGCCGAGCTGGCGTTCGTCGACGTGAAGGTGCCGGTCGAGGACCTGATGGGCGAGGAGAACAAGGGCTTCTACTACCTCGGCGCGAACCTGCCCTCCGAGCGCTGGGGCATCGCCTTCGGCGCGTACGCGCAGGCCAAGGCCGCCGTCCGGTTCGCCCAGCAGTACGTGACCGACCGCACCGTCTTCGGCAAGCCGGTCGCGCACTTCCAGAACACCAAGTTCGAACTGGCCTCCTGCCAGGCCGAGGTGGACGCCGCCGAGGCCGTCGCCGACCGCGCCCTGGAGGCCCTGGACGCGGGCGAGCTGACCGCCGCCGAGGCCGCCTCCGCGAAGCTGTTCTGCACCGAGGTCGCGCACCGCGTGATCGACAAGTGCCTCCAGCTGCACGGCGGTTACGGCTACATGAACGAGTACCCGATCGCCCGCCTGTACGCGGACAACCGCGTGAACCGCATCTACGGCGGCACCAGCGAGGTCATGAAGTCGATCATCGCCAAGTCCATGGGCCTGTAAGTCCCGCGAGGCACTTACCCTTCCCCCATGAACGAGGCACTGACGACGCTCCTCGATCTGCTCGACCTGGAGCAGATCGAGGAGAACATCTTCCGCGGTACCAGCCGTTCGGCGCTGGTACCGCGCGTGTTCGGCGGTCAGGTCGCGGCGCAGGCGCTGGTCGCGGCCGGGCGGACCGTGCCCGAGGACCGCACGGCGCACTCGCTGCACTCGTACTTCCTGCGCGCCGGGGACCCCGGCGCGCCCATCGTCTACTCCGTGGACCGGATCCGCGACGGGCGCTCCTTCACCACGCGCCGGGTCGTCGCCGTCCAGCACGGGCAGCCGATCTTCCACCTCTCGGCGTCGTTCCAGACGTACGAGGACGGCCTCGACCACCAGTCCGCCATGCCCCCGGCGCCCGACCCGGAGACCCTGCCGACCGCGGCGGAGTCCCTGCCCGCGTACCGGGACATCTTCCGGGACCCGGGCACGGTGGAGCGTTTGATCGACGCGCGGGCCGCCGTGGACCTGCGGTACGCGACGACCCCGCCGTGGGGCAGCGTCGGCGAGCCGGTCGAGCCGCGCACCCAGGTGTGGTTCCGTACGGCCGGCAAGCTGGAGAGCGCCGATCCGCTGCTGCACACCTGCCTGGCCACGTACGTCTCGGACATGACCCTGCTGGACTCGGTGCTGCTCGCGCACGGCCGGGGCGGCTGGGCGGTCGGCGACGTGGTCGGCGCCTCGCTGGACCACGCCATGTGGTTCCACCGGCCCTTCCGCGCCGACGAGTGGCTCCTGTACGACCAGGAGTCCCCCTCCTCCGCCGCCGGCCGGGGCCTGGGCCAGGCCCGCATCTGGACCCAGGACGGCCGCCTCGCGGTCACGGTCATCCAGGAGGGCGTCGTCCGCGTACCGCGCGCGTAGCTCCGCCGCGTGCCGGGCGGCGGGTGTCACTGACCCCGCCGCCCGAATTCCGGACATACCGTCGCGGCATGTCCGAAGAATCCGAAAGCGTCGGCACGGTCGTCGTCGCCACCGTCACCAATCTGGGGATCGCCGCCGCCAAGGCGGTCGGCGGGATCGTCAGCGGATCCAGCGCGATGCTGGCGGAGGCCGCGCACTCGGTGGCCGACACCGTGACGGAGGTGCTGCTGCTGGCCTCCCTCAAGCGGAGCGCCAAGCCCGCCGACGAGGCGCATCCGCTGGGGTACGGGCCCGAGCGGTACATCTGGGCGCTGCTCGCCGCCGTCGCGACCTTCGTCGGCGGCGCGGTCTTCGCGGTCTACGACGGCATCCACACCCTGGTCCACGGGGAGGACCCCGGCGACCCGACGCTCTCCTACGTCATCCTCGCCATCGCCTTCGTGCTGGAGGGCTACTCGCTGCTCGTGGCCTGGCGCCAGATGAGGGGCGAGGCGGCGCGGATGCGGGCTCCGCTGGGCCTGTACGTGAAGCACACCCCGGACACGGCGGTGAAGGCGGTCCTGCTGGAGAACGTCGCCGCGCTGATCGGTCTCGCGCTGGCGGCGGGCGGGCTGCTGGGGGCGCAGCTGACGGGTTCCGGGGTGTACGACGGGGTGGCGTCGCTGCTGATCGGGCTGCTGCTGGTGGCGGTGGCGTGGGAGCTGGGGCGCTCGAACGCGCAGTACCTGATCGGGCGGCCGCTGCCCGCCGCGATGCGGGCGGAGGTACGGGAGGAGCTGCTGTCGGTGCTGCACATCGAGGGGGTGCTGGAGCTGACCACCCTCGTCCAGGGTCCGGACGAGGTGCTGATCGCCGCGAAGATCGACTTCCACGACCTGGCGTCGGCCCACCAGGTGGAGGCGGCCTGCGAGGACGCGGAGTCCCAGCTGCGCGAGCGCTTCCCGGCGATCCGCCGCGTCTACCTGGACCCGACCCCGGGCCCGCCCGCACCCTGACGGGCCGGCCCCGGCAGGGGGTCAGCCGTCGAGGCCGGCCGTGGCGAGGAGGTACGCGACCAGGGGGTCGTAGTAGCGGGGGTCGCGGACGTGGTCGTCCAGCGGGACCGCCACCTGGAGGGTGCCCTCCGCCTCGGCGAGGAAGAGCGCCGGGTCGTTGCAGTCCGCGTACCCGACCGCGTCGAGCCCGCGCTGCGCCGCGCAGCCCGCCCAGCCGTGGTCGGCGACGACCAGGTCCGGCTGCGGGCGGCCCTCCGCCGCGAGGCCGTCCAGGATCGCGGCCATCGGGGCCGGGGAGTGGGTGTGCCACAGCGTCGCCCCGCGTTCCTGCACCGCGACGTCCGCGAACTGCCACACCGAGCCCTCGTCGGCGGTCAGCCCCTGCGGGATCCGCACGATCTCGCAGCCCGCCGCCCGCAGCGCGTCGGCCGTGGCGCGGTGGACGTCGAGCAGGCCGCCCGGGTGCCCGGTGGCGAGCAGCACGCTCTGCCGGTCCAGGGCGGCCTTGTGCAGCCGCGCCGCCAGCCGGTCCAGGGCGGCGACGGTCAGTTCCGGGTCGATGGTGTCCTGGCCGTAGCGGTGCTCGGGGTCGTCCACGACCCCGCAGCGCTCCGCCATCACGGCCAGCACGTCCTGCTCGTCGGCCCACCGGTCGCCGAGCTCCAGGCCCAGCCAGTAGTGCCGGTCCCCGTTGGCGAGCCTGCGGTAGTGGCTCAGGTTGTTCTCGCGCGGGGTGGCCACCTCCCCCGCGATCCGCGTACGGACCAGGTGTTCGACGAGTTCGGCGCGGCTGGGTACGGGCGTCTCTATCGGCATGCGGACCATTCTGCCGCCGCCCGGCCGGAGCCGTCCGTTCCGTCCCAGCCCCCGAAACGGCCGCCTCACCCCGACAGCGCTCCGAAAGCGCCGTTCGCGAGCCGCCGCAGCAGGGATTCGGTGGCGTCCCGCCCCAGGACGGCCAGGTGCGGTGTGGAGTTCAGCAGCCCGAACACCGCGTGCACGCAGACCCGTACCTCCGTCTCCCCCACCTCGGGGTGCAGTTCCCGTACGACGTCCACCCACAGCTCCACGTACTGCCGCTGCAGCTGGCGCACGAGCTTGCGGTCGGCCTCCCGCAGCCGGTCCAGCTCGCGGTCGTGGAGGGTGATCAGCGCCCGGTCGTCCAGGGCGAAGTCGATGTGGCCCTCGACGAGGGAGGCCAGCACCTCCTGCGCGTTCCCGCCGGCCTCCTCGACGCGCCGCCGCCCGCCCGTCAGCAGCCGCTCGCTGATGCCGACCAGCAGCTCGGCGAGCATGGCGTCCTTGCCCGCGAAATGCCGGTACAGGCCGGGGCCGCTGATGCCGACCGCGGCCCCTATCTCGTCCACGCCCACGCCGTGGAACCCTCGCTCCGCGAAAAGACGAGCGGCTTCGCTGAGGATCTGCTCGCGACGGGTGGGGGCGGCGGCTCTGGTGCTCATGGGAATCCATTCTAGACAGGGCCGTTAGCGGTCGTTAACCTGACCACATACGCGTTAACGCTCATTAACAAAGCGTGCACCGAGCAAGGGAGCTCGACCGATGCAGCAGGCACCAGTGCTGACGAGCGCCGCGGACCCGGCGTCCGAGGCCTGGCGGACCAATGAGGCCGCCCACCGCGAGCTCGCCGAGGGCCTGCGCGCCCGGCTGGACGCGGCCCGTCTCGGCGGCGGTGAGAAGGCCCGCGCCCGCCACACCGCGCGCGGGAAGCTGCTCCCCCGCGACCGCGTGGACACCCTCCTCGACCCCGGGTCCCCCTTCCTGGAGCTGGCCCCGCTGGCCGCCGAGGGCATGTACGGGGGCGCGGCGCCGGCCGCCGGGGTGATCGCGGGCATCGGCCGGGTCAGCGGCCGCGAGTGCGTGATCGTCGCGAACGACGCCACCGTCAAGGGCGGCACGTACTACCCGATGACCGTCAAGAAGCACCTCCGCGCCCAGGAGGTGGCCCTGGAGAATCGTCTCCCCTGCCTCTACCTGGTCGACTCGGGCGGCGCCTTCCTCCCCATGCAGGACGAGGTCTTCCCCGACCGGGAGCACTTCGGCCGCATCTTCTACAACCAGGCCCGCATGTCCGGCGCCGGGATCCCGCAGATCGCCGCCGTCCTCGGATCCTGCACGGCGGGCGGCGCGTACGTCCCGGCGATGAGCGACGAGGCCGTCATCGTGCGCGGCCAGGGCACGATCTTCCTGGGCGGCCCGCCGCTGGTGAAGGCCGCCACCGGCGAGGTGGTCACGGCCGAGGAGCTGGGCGGCGGCGAGGTCCACTCCCGGATCTCCGGGGTGACCGACCACCTCGCGGAGGACGACGCGCACGCGCTGCGGATCGTACGCAACATCGTGGCGACCCTGCCCGACCGCGCGGCCCTGCCCTGGTCGGTCGAGGCGCCGGAGGAGCCGAAGGTGGACCCGTACGGGCTCTACGGCGCGGTTCCGGTCGACTCCCGCACCCCCTACGACGCCCGCGAGATCATCGCCCGGATCGTGGACGGCTCCCGCTTCCAGGAGTTCAAGGCGGAGTTCGGCCAGACCCTGGTCACCGGCTTCGCCCGGATCCACGGCCACCCGGTCGGCATCGTCGCCAACAACGGCATCCTGTTCTCCGAGTCCGCCCAGAAGGGCGCCCACTTCATCGAGCTGTGCGACCAGCGCGGCATCCCGCTGCTCTTCCTCCAGAACATCTCCGGCTTCATGGTCGGCCGGGACTACGAGGCGGGCGGCATCGCCAAGCACGGCGCCAAGATGGTCACGGCCGTCGCCTGCACCCGCGTCCCGAAGCTCACGGTGGTCGTCGGCGGCAGCTACGGCGCGGGCAACTACTCGATGTGCGGGCGGGCCTACTCGCCGCGCTTCCTGTGGATGTGGCCCAACGCCAAGATCTCCGTGATGGGCGGGGAGCAGGCCGCCTCGGTCCTGGCCACCGTCAAGCGGGACCAGATCGAGGGCGCGGGCCAGGAGTGGCCCGCCGAGGACGAGGAGGCCTTCAAGGCCCCGGTCCGCGCCCAGTACGAGGAGCAGGGCAACGCGTACTACGCCACCGCCCGGCTGTGGGACGACGGGGTCATCGACCCGATGGAGACCCGGCAGGTGCTGGGGCTCGCCCTGACCGCGTGCGCGAACGCCCCGCTGGGCGACTCCGCTTTCGGCATCTTCCGTATGTGACGTGATGTGACGTGAGGACCTCTTCGATGTTCAGCACTGTTCTGGTCGCGAACCGGGGCGAGATCGCGGTACGCGTCATCCGCACCCTGCGGGAGCTCGGCATCCGCTCCGTGGCCGTCTTCAGCGACGCCGACGCGGACGCCCGTCACGTACGGGAGGCCGACACGGCCGTCCGGATCGGCCCGGCGGCGGCCGCCGAGAGCTACCTGTCCGTGGAGCGGCTCCTGGACGCCGCCCGCCGCACCGGGGCCGAGGCCGTCCACCCCGGCTACGGCTTCCTCGCGGAGAACGCCGCCTTCGCGCAGGCCTGCGCGGACGCCGGGCTGGCCTTCATCGGGCCGCCCGCCTCCGCCATCTCCCTGATGGGCGACAAGATCCGGGCCAAGGAGACCGTGAAGGCGGCCGGGGTCCCGGTCGTCCCCGGCTCCTCCGGCAGCGGCCTGACCGACGCCGAACTGGCCGCCGCCGCCGCGGAGATCGGCATGCCGGTGCTGCTCAAGCCCTCGGCGGGCGGCGGCGGCAAGGGCATGCGGCTGGTCCGTGACGCGGCCGTCCTGGCCGAGGAGATCGCGGCGGCCCGGCGCGAGGCGAAGTCCTCGTTCGGCGACGACACCCTGCTCGTGGAGCGGTGGGTGGACCGGCCCCGGCACATCGAGATCCAGGTGCTGGCCGACGCCCACGGCAACGTGGTGCACCTGGGCGAGCGCGAGTGCTCGCTGCAGCGGCGCCACCAGAAGGTGATCGAGGAGGCCCCCTCGGTCCTGCTCGACGAGAAGACCCGCGCGGCGATGGGCGCGGCGGCCGTGGAGGCGGCCCGCTCGTGCGGGTACGTCGGCGCGGGCACCGTGGAGTTCATCGTCCCGGGCGGGGACCCGTCCTCGTACTACTTCATGGAGATGAACACCCGCCTCCAGGTCGAGCACCCGGTGACCGAGCTGATCACCGGCCTGGACCTGGTGGAGCAGCAGGTGCGGGTCGCCTCCGGCGAGGCCCTGACCTTCGCTCAGGACGAGGTCCGGCTGACGGGGCACGCGATCGAGGCCCGCGTGTGCGCGGAGGACCCGGCGCGGGGGTTCCTGCCGTCGGGCGGTACGGTCCTGGCGCTGTCGGAGCCGGACGGCGGGGCGGTGCGGACGGACTCCGGGCTGACGGCGGGCGTGCCGGTGGGGTCCTCGTACGACCCGATGCTGTCCAAGGTCATCGCGTACGGGCCGGACCGGGCGGCGGCGCTGCGCTTGCTGCGGGGGGCGCTGGCGGACACCGTGATCCTGGGTGTCCAGACCAACGCCGGGTTCCTGCGGCGGCTGCTGGCCCACCCGGACGTGGTCTCCGGGGACCTGGACACCGGCCTGGTGGAGCGGGACCTCCCCGGGCTGCTCCCGGAGGGGATCCCGCCGGAGGTGTACGCGGCGGCCGCGCTGCTGGACGCCCCCCACCCCGCCCCTTCCCGGCGTACCGGATTTGCGGCTCCGCCGCGTGGGGGCTCCGCCCCAGACCCCGGTCCTCAAACGCCGGACGGGCTGAAATCGTGGGCGGACCCCTTCGACGCCGGCAACGGCTGGCGCCTGGGCGGCACCCCCGCCTGGACGGTCCACCACTTCCGCCTCCCGGGCCAGGACCCGGTCCAGGTCCGCACCCGCCCGGCCGGTCCCGACACTGGCGCCGTCACGGAGCTCCTACTTGCCGACGCCGAGGGAAATCCAGCCTCGCCGGCGTTTGAGGCGCGGGGTCTGGGGCGGAGCCCCAGCGCACCGGCCCGCGGCCGGATCGTGGCCCGCACCACCGACACCGTCACCATCGAACTCGACGGCGTCACCCACCGCTTCAGCCACGCCACCTCCCCGGAGGGAACCTGGCTCGGCCGCGACGCCGACAGCTGGCACGTCCAGACGTACGACCCCGTCTCGGCAAACCTCAGCGGGGCCGGACGCGGCGGCGCAGATACCCTCGCCGCACCGATGCCCGGCACCGTCACCGTCGTCAAGGTGGCCGTCGGGGACAAGGTCGTCGCGGGCCAGAGCCTGCTGGTCGTCGAGGCGATGAAGATGGAGCACGTCATCTCCGCCCCGCACGCCGGGACCGTCACCGAACTCGACGTCACCCCGGGCACCACCGTCGCCATGGACCAGGTCCTGGCCGTGGTCACCCCCGAAGCGAAGGAGGAGGGCGCGTGAACGGACTGCCCATGACCGTCCCGGCCCCCGGGCTGCCGGCCCGGGTACGGATCCACGAGGTCGGCGCCCGGGACGGGCTGCAGAACGAGAAGACGGCCGTACCCACCGACGTCAAGGCCGAGTTCATCCACCGCCTCGCCGCCGCCGGTCTGACGACCATCGAGGCGACGAGCTTCGTGCATCCCAAGTGGGTGCCCCAACTCGCGGACGCGGAGCAGCTGTTCCCGCTGCTCTCGGACGTCGGCGCCGCGCTGCCCGTGCTCGTGCCCAACGAGCGGGGCCTCGACCGGGCCCTCGCCCTCGGCGCCACCCGCATCGCGGTGTTCGGCTCGGCCACCGAGACCTTCGCCTCCCGCAACCTCAACCGGACCGTCGCCGAGTCCCTCGCCATGTTCGAGCCCGTCGTGGCCCGGGCCAAGGAGGGCGGGGCCCATGTCCGCGGGTACCTGTCGATGTGCTTCGGCGACCCCTGGGAGGGCGCGGTCCCGGTCCACCAGGTGGTCCGCGTCGCCAAGGCCCTGCTGGACCTCGGCTGCGACGAGCTGAGCCTCGGCGACACCATCGGCGTGGCCACGCCCGGCCACGTCCAGGCGCTGCTGAGCGAGCTCAACGAGGAGGGCGTGCCGACCGACCGGATCGGCGTGCACTTCCACGACACCTACGGCCAGGCCCTGTCCAACACCCTCGCCGCGCTCCAGCACGGGGTGACCACCGTCGACGCCTCCGCGGGCGGCCTCGGCGGCTGCCCGTACGCGAAGAGCGCCACCGGCAACCTCGCCACCGAGGACCTCGTGTGGATGCTCGACGGCCTCGGCATCGAGACCGGGGTCGACCTGGCCGCCCTCACCGCCACGAGCGTGTGGATGGCCGAACAGCTGGGGCGTCCCAGCCCCTCCCGTACCGTCCGCGCCCTCTCCCACAAGGAGTAACGAAGACCATGGCCCTCGACCACCGGCTCACCCCCGAGCACGAGGAACTCCGCCGCACCGTCGAGGCGTTCGCCCACGACGTGGTGGCCCCCAAGATCGGCGACCTGTACGAGCGGCACGAGTTCCCGTACGAGATCGTCGCCGAGATGGGCCGCATGGGCCTGTTCGGCCTGCCCTTCCCGGAGGAGTACGGCGGCATGGGTGGGGACTACCTCGCCCTCGGCATCGCCCTGGAGGAGCTGGCCCGCGTCGACTCCTCGGTCGCGATCACCCTTGAGGCGGGCGTCTCGCTGGGCGCGATGCCCCTCTACCTCTTCGGCTCGGAGGAGCAGAAGCGGGAGTGGCTGCCGAAGATGTGTTCCGGGGAGATCCTCGGCGCCTTCGGCCTGACCGAACCCGGCGCGGGCAGCGACGCGGGCGGCACCCGCACCACCGCCGTCAAGGACGGCGACGAGTGGGTCATCAACGGCTCGAAGTGCTTCATCACCAACTCCGGTACGGACATCACCGGTCTGGTCACGGTCACCGCCGTCACCGGCCGCAAGGCCGACGGACGCCCGGAGATCTCCTCGATCATCGTCCCCTCGGGCACCCCCGGCTTCACGGTGGCCGCGCCCTACTCCAAGGTCGGCTGGAACTCCTCCGACACCCGCGAACTGTCCTTCCAGGACGTACGGGTACCCCTGGCCAACCTGGTCGGCGAAGAGGGCCGCGGCTACGCCCAGTTCCTCCGCATCCTCGACGAGGGCCGCATCGCCATCTCGGCGCTGGCCACCGGTCTGGCGCAGGGCTGCGTGGACGAGTCGGTGAAGTACGCCAAGGAGCGGCACGCCTTCGGCAAGGCGATCGGCGACAACCAGGCCATCCAGTTCAAGCTGGCGGACATGGAGATGCGCGCGCACATGGCGCGGATCGGCTGGCGGGACGCGGCCTCCCGGCTGGTGGCCGGGGAGCCGTTCAAGAAGGAGGCGGCCATCGCGAAGCTGTACTCCTCGACCGTGGCCGTCGACAACGCCCGTGAGGCCACGCAGATCCACGGCGGCTACGGCTTCATGAACGAGTACCCCGTGGCCCGCATGTGGCGGGACTCCAAGATCCTGGAGATCGGCGAGGGCACGAGCGAGGTGCAGCGCATGCTCATCGCGCGTGAGCTGGGCTTCACCGGCTGACGGGCGCCGCGGCGCGCGGGACGTGGGACGTGGTGAGGAGACCCCAAGAAATAAGGGTCTCCTTACTAATTTTGGCCAAGGTTAGGCTAACCTTCCCCCGAACGGTCACACTCCCGGTGGCCGCGTCCTTGCACGCACGAAAGCGGAAACCGACATGCCCAAGCCCAGAAGCTCCTTCCTCTCCCGCCGCGGTTTCGTCGCCGCGGGCGGCGCCCTCGGCCTCGTCGCGGCGCTCAGCGCCTGCGGCGGCAACACCGACGCGGCGAAGGACGGCGCGGGCGACAAGGGCGCCACGGCCGCCTCGGGCCCCTGGACCTTCAAGGACGACCTCGGCAAGGACGTCAGCACCAAGTCGACGCCGAAGAACATCGTCGCCTTCACCGGCACGGCCGCCGCGCTCAGCGACTACGGCGTGCAGGTCAAGGGCGTCTTCGGCCCGACCAAGCTCGCCGACGGCAAGCCCGACCCGCAGGCCGGCACGATGGACATCTCCAAGGTGGAGATCCTCGGCAACGTCTACGACGAGTTCAACGTCGAGAAGTACGCGGCCCTGCGCCCGGACGTGCTGCTCACCAACACGTGGGACGGCTCGTACTGGTACCTCCCCGAGGCCTCCAAGGACAAGATCCTGAAGCTGGCCCCGGCCGCCGCGATCGGCGTGGGCAGCGACGCCTCCATGGACAAGGCCCTGGGCCGCACGGCGGACCTCGCCAAGTCCCTCGGCGCCGACCTGAACGGCCAGAAGGCCGTGGACGCCAAGGCCCGCTTCGAGGCCGCCGCCGCCAAGGTCCGCGAGGCCACCAAGGCGAACCCGGGCATCAAGGTGCTCGTCGGCTCGGGCGACCCGGACCACTTCTACGTCTCCACCCCGAAGACCTCGGCCGACCTGAAGTACTTCGAGTCCCTGGGCGTGGAGTTCGTGACCCCGGACAACCTCGACCAGGGCAGCGTCTTCTTCGAGAGCCTCAGCTGGGAGAACGCCGGCAAGTACAAGGCCGACGTCGTCCTGCTCGACAACCGCACCGGCACCCTGCAGAACGAGCAGCTGACGAAGGAGAAGCCCACCTGGGCCGCGCTGGCCGCCGTCAAGGCCGGCCAGGTCGCCCCGCGCGTGACGGAGCCGATCTACTCGTACGACAAGTGCGCGCCGATCCTGGAAGAGCTCGCGAAGACCATCCAGAACGCCAAGAAGGCCGGCTGACCCTCGGCGCCCCACCGCGCCGCACCGAATCCCTGGGGGGATCCTCCGCATGACCGGCACCACCACCGCCGCCGACACCCCGGCCGCCCCGCACTTCAGGTTCTTCACGCTCGAAGTCCTGCGCACGCGCCGCCTCGGCCACTCGTTCCTGCGCGTCACCTTCGGCGGGGAGTCCCTCGCGGACTTCCGGTCGGGGGGCTTCGACCAGAGCCTCTCGCTCTTCCTGCCGCCCGCTCACCAGGAGCACACCGAGCTCCCCTCCACCGAGGAGGACACCTGGTTCGGAGCCTGGCGGGGGATGCCGGACGAGGAGCGGCCGGTGATGCGCTCGTACACGGTGCGCGAGCAGCGGCGTACGGAGGAGGGCGTGGACGAGGTCGACATCGACTTCGTCCTGCACGGGGACTCGTCCCCGGCCTCCCGGTGGGCGGGCAAGGCCGTGACCGGCCGCCGGATCATGGCGATCGGCCCGGCCGTCGCCGAGAACAAGTCCGTCCGCTTCCAGCCGCCGGCCGCCACCGACGCGGTCCTGATGTACGCGGACGAGACGGCCCTGCCGGCCGCCGCGGCGATCCTGGAGCGGCTCGCCGCCGGGACCGCCGTGAAGGCCTGGTTCGAGGTCCCGCACGAGGACGACCGGATCGCCCTGGCGGCCCCGGCGGACGCGGACATCACCTGGATCGTGCGCGGGAAGGGCGCGGGCCGGGAGCGGACCGAGCAGGTACTGGAGCAGGTGCGGGCGGCGCGGCTGCCCGCGGCCGAAGCCCCGTACGCCTGGATGGCGGGCGAGGCCGGCACCATCCGCGCGGTACGCCGCCACCTGGTGCAGGAACGTTCCATCGACCGGCGCGCGGTGCGCTTCACCGGCTACTGGCGCCTCGGCGCGAGCGAGGAGCAGCTGCTCGCCGAGGCGTACGCGGGCAAGGCCCCGAGCGAGGACCCCGCGTCCGAGCTGTAAGCCACGCCCGCACCGACGCGAGCACCAACGCCCGCCGAGCGCGGGGAGTTTGGGAGGAGGGCCCCGGCCGAAGCCGGGGCCCTTCTCCATTTGGCCGAGAGCTTAGGTTAGGCTAACCTAAGAATCGCACACCCCACCCCCCTCTCCACCCCCTGCCCGGAGGAAAGTTGATGCGCTCGCATCTGCTGAACGAGACGACCGCGGACCTCTACCGGCGCTCCGTCACCGAGGGCGTCGACCGCGTCGCCGCCAAACTCGCGACCACGGAGCGGCCCCACACCGGCATATCCGTCGACGAACTCGCTCCGGTCATCGAAGCGATCGACCTCGACGCCCCGCTGGGCGACGCGGCCGCCGCGCTCGACGAGCTCGAAGGCGTCTACCTCCGCGACGCGGTGTACTTCCACCACCCGCGCTACCTGGGCCACCTCAACTGCCCGGTCGTCATCCCCGCGGTGGTCGGCGAAGCGGTGCTCTCGGCGGTCAACTCCTCGCTCGACACCTGGGACCAGTCCATCGGCGGCACGCTCATCGAGCGCCGCCTGATCGACTGGACCGCCCGCCGCATCGGCCTCGGCGAGGGCGCCGACGGCATCTTCACCTCCGGCGGCAGCCAGTCCAACTTCCACGCGCTGCTCCTGGCCCGCGACGAGGCCTGCCGGATCGTCATGAAGCGCGCGCTGGAGCGGGGCACCGAGCCCACCAAGGCCGAACTCCTCCCCAAGCTGCGCATCTTCACCTCCGAGGCCAGCCACTTCAGCGTCCAGAAGTCGGCCGCCATGCTCGGCCTGGGCTACGAGGCCGTCATCTGCGTCCCGGTCGACCGCAACCGCCGGATGGACACCTCGGTGCTCGCCCTGGAGCTGGAGAACTGCGCCTCCGAGGGCCTCTTCCCGATGGCCGTCGTCGCCACCGCCGGCACCACCGACTTCGGGTCCATCGACCCGCTCCCCGAGATCGCCCGCCTGGCCTCCGAGCACTCCGCGTGGATGCACGTGGACGCCGCCTACGGCTGCGGACTGCTGATCTCCCCCACCCGCCGGCACCTCCTCGACGGCATCGAGCACGCCGACTCGGTCACGGTCGACTACCACAAGTCGTTCTTCCAGCCCGTGAGCTCCAGCGCGATGCTGGTCCGCGACCGCGACACCCTCAAGCACGCCACGTACCACGCGGACTACCTCAACCCGCGCCGGATGGCGGAGGAGCGGATCCCCAACCAGGTCGACAAGTCGATCCAGACGACGCGCCGCTTCGACGCCCTCAAGCTCTGGATGACCCTGCGCGTCATGGGCGCCGACGGCCTCGGCTCGCTCTTCGACGAGGTCATCGACCTGGCCGCCGCCGGCTTCGACCTCATCGAGGCCGACCCCCGCTTCGAGGTCGTCGTCCGCCCGCAGATCTCCACCCTGGTCTTCCGCTACGTCCCCGCCGGGGGCGAGCACCGCAAGGACCTCCTCGACGAGGCCCAGCTGCACGCCCGCAAGGCCCTGTTCGCCTCGGGCGAGGCGGTCGTCGCCGGCACCAAGGTGGACGGCGACCAGTACCTGAAGTTCACCCTCCTCAACCCGCAGACCACGACGGCCGACATCGCGGCCGTCCTCGACCTTCTCGCCGCACACGCCGAGCAGTTCCTGGGAGAATCCCTTGCCGTCCACCGTTAAGCCCCACGACTTCATCGGCATCGGCCTCGGCCCCTTCAACCTGGGACTCGCCTGCCTGACCGCGCCGATCGACGAACTCGACGGCCTCTTCATCGAGTCGAAGCCGCACTTCGAGTGGCACGCCGGCATGTTCCTCGACGGTGCGCACCTGCAGACCCCGTTCATGTCGGACCTGGTCACCCTCGCCGACCCGACCTCGCCCTTCTCCTTCCTGAACTACCTGAAGGACAAGGACCGGCTGTACTCCTTCTACATCCGGGAGAACTTCTACCCGCTGCGCGCCGAGTACAACGACTACTGCCGCTGGGCCGCCGACCGGCTCGACAACGTCCTGTACTCCACCTCGGTCACCGAGGTCACCTACGACGAGGCCGCCGGCCTCTACGAGGTCCGCACCGACCAGGGCGAGACCCACCTGGCCCGCCGCCTGGTCCTGGGCACCGGCACCTCGCCCCACGTCCCGCGGGCCTGCGGCGACCTCGGCGGCGACTTCCTGCACAACTCCGCGTACATGCGGAACAAGGCGGAGCTGCAGCAGAAGAAGTCGATCACCCTGATCGGCTCGGGCCAGAGCGCGGCCGAGATCTACCACGACCTCCTCGCCGAGATCGACACGTACGGCTACCAGCTCAACTGGGTGACCCGCTCCCCGCGGTTCTTCCCGCTGGAGTACACGAAGCTGACGCTGGAGATGACCTCCCCGGAGTACGTGGACTACTTCCACGCCCTCCCCGAGGACACCCGCTACCGGCTGGAGAGCCGGCAGAAGAACCTCTTCAAGGGCATCGACGGAGATCTGATCAACGAGATCTTCGACCTGCTCTACCAGAAGAAGATCAGCATGCCGGGCCCGGTCCCGACGACCCTGCTGACCAACACCTCCCTGAACACCACGGCGTACGACACCACCACGGGCACCTACGCCCTGGGGCTGCGCCAGGAGGAGCAGGAGCGGGACTTCTCCCTCACCACCGAGGGCCTGGTGCTGGCGACCGGCTACAAGTACGTCGTACCGGAGTTCCTGAACCCGGTCCGCGGACGGCTGAACTTCGACGGCCGCGGCCGCCTCGACGCGGCCCGCAACTACAGCGTCGACACCACCGGCCGGGGCGTCTACCTCCAGAACGGCACGACGCACAACCACTCCCTGACCTCGCCCGACCTGGGCATGGCCGCGTACCGCAACGCGTACATCGTCTCCGAGCTGCTCGGCCGCGAGTACTACAAGGTCGAGAAGTCCATCGCGTTCCAGCAGTTCGCAGCCCCGGAAGGCACGCACGTATGAGCACCACCACCGAGATCCTCTTCACCCGCACCGACGCCGTCCTCGGGACCTTCGCGATCCGTCCCCTGGACCCCTTCACCGACGCGGAGCTGCTGCACGGCTGGGTCACCGACCCGAAAGCCGCGTTCTGGATGATGCAGGACGCCACGCTCACCGAGGTGGAGCGCGAGTACGTGCGCATCACCACGCACGAGCACCACGAGGCCTTCATCGGCCTGCACGAGGGCCGTCCCGCCTTCCTCATGGAGAGCTACGACCCGGCGCACCTGGAACTGGTCGGCCTGTACGACGCCCAGCCCGGCGACGTCGGCATGCACTTCCTGGTCGCCCCGACCGACACCCCGGTCAGCGGCTTCACCCGCGCCGTGATCACCACGGTGATGGCCTCGCTCTTCGCCGACCCCGCGAACCTGCGCGTCGTCGTCGAGCCGGACGTCCGCAACACCGCCGTCCACGCCCTGAACGAGGCGGTCGGCTTCGTCCCCGAGCGCGAGGTCGTCAAGCCGGAGAAGAACGCCCTGCTCAGCTTCTGCACCCGCGAGCAGTTCGAGGCCACCCAGCAGGAGTCGATATGAGCCTGTCCGACGCCATCTCCCACCTCTCCCCCGAGCTGTGGGCCCGCGCCAACCGCGCCCTGGTCCGCAAGGCCCTCGCGGAGTTCTCCCACGAGCGCCTGCTGACCCCGAGGCCCCTCGGGGACTCCCGCTACTCGGTCCTCAGCGACGACGCCGCGGTCGAATACCGCTTCACGGCCGCGCTCCACGCCCTGGACCACTGGTCGGTGGACGAGTCCTCGATCACCCGCCACCGGGACGGCGCCGAACTCCCGCTGGACGCCCTCGACTTCCACATCGAGCTGCGCGAGGCCCTCGGCCTGAGCCCGGAAGTCCTGCCGGTCTACCTGGAGGAGATCTCCTCCACCCTGGCGGGCACGGGCTTCAAGTACACGAAGCCGCAGATCTCCTCGGCCGTCCTCGCCAAGTCCTCGTTCCAGGACATCGAGACCGGCATGACCGAGGGCCACCCCTGCTTCGTGGCCAACAACGGCCGTCTCGGCTTCGGCGTGCACGAGTACCTCTCGTACGCCCCCGAGACCGCGAGCCCGGTGCACCTGGTGTGGGCCGCCGCCCGCAAGGACGTCTCCACCTTCACGGCGGGCGCGGGCCTGGACCACGACGCGTTCATGCACGACGAACTGGGCGAGGACACCCTCACCCTCTTCTCGGCGAAAATGCGTTCCCTCGGCCTGGACCTGGCGGACTACCACCTCCTGCCGGTCCACCCCTGGCAGTGGTGGAACAAGACCACCGTCACCTTCGCCGCCGAGATCGCCAACCGCCGCCTGGTCCTGCTGGGCGAAGGCTCCGACGCCTACCTCGCGCAGCAGTCGATCCGCACCTTCTTCAACACCACGACCCCCACGAAGCACTACGTGAAGACCGCCATCTCGGTCCTCAACATGGGCTTCATGCGCGGCCTGTCGGCGGCGTACATGGAGGCCACCCCGGCCATCAACGACTGGCTGCACCAGCTGATCGAGAGCGACGAGGTCCTGAAGTCGGCCGACTTCTCGATCATCCGCGAGCGCGCGGCGATCGGCTACCACCACCGCCAGTACGAGCGGGCGACGGACCGCTACTCCCCGTACCGCAAGATGCTCGCCGCGCTGTGGCGCGAGTCGCCGGTGAACGCGATCCGGGGCGACGAGCGCCTGGCCACGATGGCCTCCCTCCTCCACGTGGACTCGGACGGCACGTCGTTCGTCGGCGCCCTGATCGAGGAATCGGGCCTGGCCCCGTCCGAATGGCTGGCCTCCTACCTCCGGGCCTACCTGGTCCCCCTCCTGCACTGCTTCTACCAGTACGACCTGGCGTACATGCCGCACGGCGAGAACACCATCCTGGTCATCAAGGACGGTGTCGTTCAGCGGGCGATCTTCAAGGACATCGCCGAGGAGATCGTGGTCATGGACCCGGACGCGGTCCTGCCGCCCGCGGTCGAGCGGGTCCGGGCGGACATCCCGGAGGACATGAAGCTCCTGTCCATCTTCACGGACGTCTTCGACTGCTTCTTCCGCTTCCTCGGCCCGATCCTCGCCACCGAGGGCGTCTGCGAGGAGGACACCTTCTGGCAGGCCGTCGCGGACTGCGCCCACGCCTACCAGGACTCCGTGCCGGCCCTCGCGGACCGCTTCGAGCGCTACGACCTCTTCGCCCCGGAGTTCCAGCTGTCCTGCCTCAACCGGCTCCAGCTGCGCAACAACAAGCAGATGGTCGACCTCGCCGACCCGTCGGCGGCCCTCCAGCTGATCGGCACCCTCAAAAACCCCGTCGCGCCCTTCGCGCGCCGGTGAACAAGGGCGGGCGCGGCATCGACACGGTCCC
>NZ_JBHWBP010000007.1:0-73121 GCF_042735575.1 Streptomyces sp. NPDC059564
GCTGCGCGCTCAGGACTGAACGGCCTCGCTTCGCTCGGCCGAAGCGCCTTCGGCGCTGGCTCCTCCGCTTCGCTCCGGAGCAATGACACGCCTCGCTTTGCTCGGCCCCTGCTCGGCAAAGCCGAGCAGGGGCCGGCCTTCGGCCGGGGTCCTTCGCTTCGCTGCGGACTGGCTCTGGTTCCGCTGCGCTCCACCAGAGCGGGCCTGCTTCGCAGGCTCCAAGCCTCCCGTGCTCCGCACGGGAGGTGACCCCGTTTCACGGGGTCCGGGCCTTCGGCCTGTTGGGCGGGTCCGCTCCGCTCCCCCGTCCCAGGGTCCTTCCGGATCCGCCTCCCGGACCCCTGGCCAGCTCCCCAGGCCAGGCTGGCAGCAAGGACTAACAGCGTCTGGGCTCCCGAACCACTTTGCCGTCCTTCACGAATAGCCTTACTCGCTGCTCGTTGAAGTCCATCGTCACCATGCTGCCCTCCGGCACCATATGGACCACAATTTCCGGGCACTGCGCCTGGATCTGCTCGCGGGCCTTCTCTGCCGGCTTCCCGGTCAGCTCCGGCCACGCACTCTTCGCCTCCATCAGCCCCTCCAAAGTGACGATCGCTTCAGGTCTCGCTCGAACGCTACGGGCCATCCGTTCTTCTCCAGCCCTTGTCCTGCGCCGTTCCCCGGACCGTTCGGCGGGAATGCTCTTCGCTCAGCAGGGCGATCACAAGCCGCTGTCGATACCCGTCACGGCCGGCGGGCCGAGCGGGGCGCCAGACTCTGAAAGACCGGCATCCTTCAGGGCTGCCGTGACGATCCGCATCGCATCGAGCTCAGCCTCGTACTTATCCGGGGCCTCGACCTCGAGCCGGATGGAGAAGGTGCCGTCCTCGTTCAGCGTGAGGAGACGCAGTCCCTCGTTCTCACTGACCTCCGTGTGCCGCGGGGCCAGCTTTCGTTCGACAGCAAAGGGGACGGAATCGGCAACGTCCGACACGAACGTACCGGGGGGCCGTAATGACAAAGCTGGTAATGACAAAGCTGGTCACGGCAACTCCTCACATCAAGTGAAACTCCAGTGCCATCCGACTGCCCCCGATTCTTCGCAGTGAACTCGTACCGTGCCATCTCGGATGCGAGAACCAGCCCGCCCCACATTGCCAACAACAACATGACCAACCACGAGCCGCCCAGCTGATTCAAAATGGCAGTCGGATACAGACATGAACTGGTGGCTCGCAGCGAGGAGACCTCGCCACACAGCGGTCGAGAAGGAGGATCAGCGGATCAGCGTGGTACTCACCTTGCCGAACACCTCGTAGTCGAGGGTGACAAACGACTCGTAGAGCAGGCGGTCCCACATGGTCGAAGGCCCAGATCGGCCAGCGGCCCCGGGACGGGGCGGTATCGAGTCGCTGTACGCGACCTCGCTGAGCACCTGAGAGTCCCCGTGGACGACAGCGTTCCTGAGCAGCCGCCACTTCTCCAGACGCTCGCTCCTGACGACAGCGAACCGCCCCGGTCCAACGAGTCTGGACCATGTGTCCAGCCAGGGTCCTTGCTGCTTCTCGGGGACGCTACATGCCCGCAGGAACGCCTGCATCTGTGCGGGGGTGGTCGGGAGAGCCTGACGGTTGATGATTCTCGAAGCGCTACTGATAGCGAGCCACTCCTTGCCCGCGCGGCGTTGCATCTCACGGAGTGAGGGGGCGCCGTCCCTCTGGTAAAGGCACACCAGCGCCTGACTCAGTTCTCCCTGCGTACCGATGAGCGAGGCACTGGGCGTACTTCTACCCACGAACCCGCGTTCGGCGGCACGGGCCCGACGCCAGTAGACCTTTCCGGCAGCGATCTCGGGGTCTGAGCCACCGCATGCCTTGAGGTACCTGATAACGGTGGCCTCGGTCGGGGTCTTGCTGCCTGAGGCCGCACGCTTCAGCGTGGCGGACGACAGCCCACTCCGAACAGAGAGCTGTTGGTAGGTCAGCTCAGCGGAAAGACGGGACTCCCGAAGCTGCGCGGCCAGGTGGCCTCGCTCAGGAACGGAGTAGTCCACCGGATTCTCGGAGCGGCCCATGGCAACCCCTTCACTGACTCACGCGGAGCACCAGCTCCGCAAGCCCGGTGATCAGCTTTCTTCCTCCGCTGGCCGAGACGAGCACTCCGGTACCAATGGCTCCGCAGTACCCGAGGAGGGGGTAGATGTCTGCGGTCGGCATGCCGGCGATGGCCAGCACGGTGCCGAGAGCAGGGAAGGAGATCACACCGGCTACAAGAGGAAGGGTGAGGCGAGTCGGCTCAGCGGCGGGCGCTTGGGGCGTAGCCCGTTCGAGCGTGCCGGAACCGGTCTTAATGGGCTTCCTGGGCAAGAGCCATTCCCCTGACTGTGACTGAGCTGGCGAGGCGCTGGCAGGCGCCTCGCCAGCTGCGGCTACTGGCTGCAAAAGGCATGCACGCAGGGGTATTTGGCGTTCCCCCCACGAGTTTCGTGCAGCCCCAATCATCTCAGCCCGGTAGGCACGAACAGGCGGACGGACCGGTTGACGGGCTGCTTTGGCTCACACCCGTTCCAGTACATCGGCTTATGCGCTGTCGTAAATGGGCCAAGGCTCAAGCGGTTGTCGCTCGTAACTGACCTGCGGGTTTTGCCGTCGGCGTCCGTCGGCAAGTCCACCCTGGCGAACTAAAAGCGACCTGTTTCAGCCAGTGCCACGGCTACAAGCCATACGTTGGCTCGGATCTGTCCAACTCAAAGTTGCTCTACCGGGATCCTCTGAATGACGCTGGAGCACATCAGGCCGGTTAGACACCGCCTGGACTGTCCCCCTGACGGCTACTGGCTGCAAACCACGCTGATCGGGACTTCGGCTGCTCCGTGTTGGCGCGCGGACCCGCCCTGAGGCTGTCACCTCTCCCGAGGTGACAGCCTCAGCGTTTTCCCAGGCGGATCCATGCACACACGCAGACACACATGATGCGAACGCTCAAGTGCGCCTGCTCAATCGCTACGTGTTCGGCTTCCCTTCAGCGGCCGCTGGATCCGCTCACAGCGCCGGAACTGAAGCCGGCTGGACGGCAGGAAGGGGATGCGTCCTGGTCGGTCCACGCCATACTCGCCTCCCATCCCGACCGCTTCAACATCGTGAAGCACCCGCCCGGGGAACAGTGGACGTGTGCGGACGCCCAGGAAGCCCTGCACACACATTCAGCCGGCTCGTGACTACGACCAGAGGGCTCACACGCCCCACAAGGTATGGACAGGCGTGAGGCGGGGCCCGCATCGCGAAGCGGGAACCCGCGCCGTCGCTTGACCCGGCAGGACCGGATGATCCGCCCGGCCTGATCTGAGAGTTTTCACCTCATCGTGTGACCTGGTGTATCTGCGCACTGCGCAGATCGGTCGGCCCGTTCTTCACTGGGGAAAGGGCTTGCCTGTGGTGGCGGCCGGAGCGCTGAGGGGGCGGGGTGCATCCGCGCCATGTGAACGTGCGGTTCGTGGGACCCGACGGAGTCGTCGTCCAGCGGCCGTGGCAGGCCACAGCGGGAGAGCTGCGGCCTATGGACTGCCCGCCCGTGCGTGGCTTCCCGGTGCGCCGAGGGCGGCGCCTTGCCCCGGGGTGGTGGTGGTCCGCGACCACTGGCCGTCTGGTGGGGTACGGGACCGCGGCGATGCGGGACACCGTCATGCTGCTGGACCGCGATCCGCAGGTGGCGGGCATCGCATGCCGGCCGGTGGAGTTCGTGTGGGAGGAACAGGGAAGGCTCGTCACCCACGCCCCTGACCTGGCCGTGGCTCTGGCCGACGGCGCGATACACCTCGTGGACTGCCCCGGGCGCGGTGGACCGTCCGGACGGCTCACAACCCGGACGCGGGTAGTTGAGGCGTGTGCTCGGGAAGCCGGCTGGGAACACCGGTTCGCGGTTGCCGCGGATCCGGTGGTCACGGCCAACGCACGGTGGCTGTCGGGCTACCGGCATCCCCGATGCTCGGTCGGGATCTCCGCCACCCGGCTGCGGCGGGCATTCCCCGAGCCCACCGCGCTGGGCAGGGGCGCGCTCCGGCTCGGGGACCCGATCGCGACGCTCCCGGCCGTCTACCACCAACTGTGGCAAGGCCTGCTGACCATGGACTGGGACCGTCCCTTGAACGAGGACACCCTCGTGACCGCCAGCACTGCCGGGCGGCGCCTGGGAGGGGAACGGTGAAGCGGGTGGTGGGCATCGTGAAGGTCGGCGACCGGATCCGGTTCGAGGACCGGATCCACGTCCTGGCCGGTCTGGACGGGCCTCGCTGCCGGCTGCTCGCCGAGCAAGACGCCGGCGTGCAGGTCCTGCTGCTCACCCAGGTAGTCGGAGCTCCGGACTTCGACGTCCTGGACCACCCCCGCTCCACACGCCGCCGGGTCCCGGTGCACGGCCCGCTGGACGGGCTCGACTCTGAGGTGCGGGAGAAGGCCCTGGCCTGGGAGCGGCACGTTCTGGAAGTCGAGACCGGGCACGTCGGCCCTCACCAGGACTGGCCCCCGCGCACCGGGTACGACCCGGCCGTGCACTCGCTCGCCGAGCGGGAAGCGGTCAAGGCGGCCGAGCTGACCGCGGCCGGCCAGGCGGTCAGCGTGGCAACGGTGCGCAGGATGCGGGCCCGCTACCGCGAGGAAGGGGTATGGGGGCTCGTCGACGGCCGCATGAAGCGGGAGCGGTCGGTGTTCGGACAGGCCGATCCGCGCGTGGTGGCCGCGATCATCGGCGCGCTGACTCAGCAGCAAGGGCGGTCGACCGGAACGCTGAGCCGGCTACGGCGGCAGGTGACCTGGCTGCTGCAGGACACCCACGGCTCCGGGACCGTGGCGGTGCCGCCGGCGGCCACGTTCAACCGGCTGGTGCGGGCCGTCGCCGAGCAGCAGGGCCTCGCACTGACAGCAGCGGGCGAGCGGCGCAGGGCATCTCGGCCCGTGCCGGTGTTCACACCGACGCACGCGATGGCGCCCGGTGAGCTGGTGATGATGGACAGCACGCTGCTGGACGTGATGGTCGTGTGCGAAGACGGACA
Organism: Streptomyces sp. NPDC059564; assembly: GCF_042735575.1. Classification (NCBI taxonomy): domain Bacteria; kingdom Bacillati; phylum Actinomycetota; class Actinomycetes; order Kitasatosporales; family Streptomycetaceae; genus Streptomyces; species Streptomyces sp. NPDC059564. The sequence goes on from NZ_JBHWBP010000007.1 coordinate 5,030, forward strand.
GGCGCGGCGACCGGAGCTGACGATGGCGGTGGACGTGGCCACCCGCAGCATCACTGCGGCCGTCCTGCGCCCCAAAGGCACCAAGGCGGTGGACGCTGCCGTGCTCCTCGCGCAGACGCTCGTGCCGCAGCCGATGCGGCCCCACTGGCCCGAGTACCTGTCCATGGCCGCCTCCGTCATCCCACACCAACGGCTCGTCTCCATCGACGCCCGCATGCAGGGCGCGGCAGCCAGGCCGGTCATCCGGCCGGTGACCGTGGTCATCGACCAGGGCAAGGTATTCGTCTCCCGCTGCTTCCTCGCCGCCGCCGAACACCTCGGCATCTCCGTCCAGCCCTGTCCCCCGGCGTCCGCGCACGCCAAAGGACACGTGGAGCGGGGCTTCGGAGCGATCGGGACCCTGTTCGCGCAGTACGTCGCCGGATACACCGGCAACAGCCTCGCCACGCGCGGCAGCACCGTGGAGGACGAAGCCTGCTGGACGTTGCCTCAACTCCAGGACCTACTGGACGAATGGGTCGTCTGCGGGTGGCAGGAACGGCGTCACGAGCGGTTGCGGCACCCGCTCATGCCTCGCCTGACGCTCACTCCCAACGAGATGTGGGCTGCGCTCGTCGGTATCACCGGGCACGTGCCCGTCCCCCTGACCGGAGCCGACTGGATCGAGCTGCTGCCCTCCAGGCGGTGCGTGATCGGCGACGAGGGCATCCGGTTCGAACACCGCACCTACGACGGGCCCATACTGAACGGGCACCGCCACCGCTCCACGGCGGCGGACGGCAAGTGGGAGGTCCACCACAACCCCTACGAGCCCTGGCAGTGCTGGGTCAGGCTCCCCCACGGCTGGGAGCCGGTCACCTGGATCCATCAAGGGCTGGTGTCCAAGCCGTTCACCGACACCACCTGGCGACACATCCGCAGCGTGGTCAAACAGCGTGAAGGCCGGGCCGAACACGAGGAGCAGCTCGCCCGCCACCTGGACGAGCTCCTTCGCCGCGCACACTCCGCAGACACAGGAGTAGGCGGTACCGGCACTTCTCGCCGGTCCAGCAGCGCGCCGGACACCCTCGCCCCAGCCGCCCGCACCGGCACCACCTGCGAACCCGGCGGGAACGACCAGCCCGCGCAATCGCGGCGGAAAGCGCAGACGGGGCACACGAAACACCGGAAGGCGAACACGGACCTGCTGGACGATCTGACCGGGCAGATCCCGGATACTGACGAGGACGCCGACCCCACTCCCGACGTCGCCGATCCCGCGACGCCGCCAGCGGCTTGGAGCATCTTCGACGCACACCAAGAGGCACAGCAGTGGTGACAGCCGCCGGCCAGCAGAGCCAAGGCGTCCCCTACGCGTCGCCGACCACCTGGCGTGAATGGACGCAGTTCGTCGACACCGAGCCGCCCTGTCTGCCCGGCACCGGACCGTGGAGTGCAGAAGAACGCCTGGACTACCACTCCCGGTTCGTGATCCTGTCCACCCCCACCATGGCCAAGGCCTCCCTCACCCTGCGCAGGCTGATGATCCTCAACCGTTGTCACAACGGCACCGCCCGCCGAGGCCTGCTGCTCTCCGGACCGCCCACCACCGGCAAGACCACCACCCTGCAGCAGCTGGGCCGGACCTTCCACCTCGCCGACCGGTCCCGCCGCGGCACGCCGGAGGATCATCTGCCGGTCGTGTTCCTCTCCGTCCCCCCGGCCGCGACCGCGAAAATGCTCGTGTCCGAACTCGCCCGGTACCTGGACCTGCCCATCACCGCGAGCATGAACCAGGCCCGCATCACCGACATCGCCTGCGCCACCCTGAACGAACTGGGCACCCGACTCGTCCTGATCGACGACGTCCACCTCCTCAACACCCGCACCCGCACCGGCGCCGAGACCTCCGACCAGATGAAACACCTCAGCGAACGCATCCCCGCGACCTTCGTCTACGCAGGAGTCAACCTCGACTCCTCACCGCTGCTGACCGGAGTGAGGGGCGCGCAGATCGCAGGCCGCTTCAAAACTGTTCGCAACCCGCCCCTGGGACACGGCAGCTCTGCCCAACGTGCTTCGTGGGAAGGGCTGATCCGGGGCATGGACGAGGCACTGCGCCTGGACGCCCACCGCACCGGTGCGCTGGCCCGGCACGCGCCGTACCTCCACCTGCGCACCGGCGGCCGGATCGGCAGCCTGTCCGCGCTCGTACGGGAAGCGGCGATCACCGCAATCCTCGACGGCACCGAAAAGATCACCAAACGGCTCCTCGATGACATCGAACTCGATGAACTCGCCGAACACACCCCCCAGCCCGCCAAGCGGCGCTGACATGCCGCGCCCACTCCCAGACCTGACCCACCAGGCACTGCGGCGTATCCGGCCCCTGGCCTTCGAGACCAACGCCTCATTCATCGAACGCCTCGCCGGCGCGCACCACCTCACCACCAGCGAGCTCCTGGGAGGGCTGCGCATCCACCCGCCCAAGGTCCATCCCGTCCAGGGAGGCGACTACGGGCCGCACGCGCGCAGCGAGCTCTACCTCAACGCCGGCGCGCGGGCCCGCATCAGCCAGTACACCAGCATCCCCGACGCTCACCTCACCCACGCCCTTCCGTGCTGGAAGGACCACCGCGACCGGGGCTCCGCCGCTGAAACCAGGCCCGGCGGCGCCATGCGCCCCTCCAGCCTTCCCGCCGTCATCGGATGCCCGCACTGCACCGTCGCCCGCACCGGACAAGCCCAGCCCGTCCCGCGCTACCTCCCCCACCACCACCTCGTATGCACCCGCCACCGCACCTGGGCTCTGGGCCCCCACACCCTGAACGGCGTGCCCGTCCCCCACACCCACGCTCTCCTGCACAAGACTCCCGAGATCGTGCGCGCACACCACGCCCACCTGCGACTGACCCGCCGCTGGGGGCCCGACGCCGACGATGCCGTCGCCCAGGCAGCCCACCTCACCGAACGCTGGCGCCGCCGCGCCCCCAAGTCCGAACGGATCTGGCCCGACCGCGCCCACCTCATCGGCAGCGAGAACGCCTCCATGTGGGAAGCCCTGGCCCGCGAGGCGATCACCTACCCCGAGACCATCACCCTGGCCGGGCTCCTCGTCCGCCGGCCCTCCACCCGCTACCACCAGACCCGGCCCGGCCAGTCCCATCCCCTCCACACCACCATCGCCCGCCTCCTGAACCGCCGATGGCTACAAAACCCCGCCCACTACCCCGAAGACCTCGCCCGCTACATCCAATACGCCCCACGCCACCCCACCAACGACACCGCCTACCGCCACCACACCAAACCCACCAGCCGCGAAGGACACACCGTCGAACTCACCCAACTCGGATACCAACCACCCCGACCACCTACCAACAACCAATGAAACTGCGCAGTACCCAACCAACCTGCGCAGCCACACCCCAAGCCAGGAAACCACCAGGTCAGATGGATTCCACACCCCGACACTGCGCAGATTCAGTGAGCCACTCAGCCACAAACACGCTCAACCAACCTGCACAACACCAGGTCAGGAGCATGACGACTACTCAGTTTCACTGAGCGCCGACAGTTGTCGCAACTCGTGGGACTGCGTGGGGGTGTCAACTGCCCAGCTTGCTGAAGGCCCAGCGGAGCACTTCCTGGTCAGGATGGTCGCGGCCTGTCCGTTCGAGCGCGGTCAGGGTGTGGGCGGTGAGTCTGGCCCAGTTGCGGAAGTTGCCGTGTGCCGCGTGGCGGTCGGCGAAGGCGATGTCCTCGGGTTCGGTTCTCGCCCAGATGGGGTGGTAGAGCGGGATGACCTGCCGAACTTCCTCCAGGGTGAGCTTGGTGACGTGCTGCCAGATGAAGATGCGCGAGGAGAGCATCGGCTCCTTCCGCAGCACCGTATGCGCTCCCTCGCCGCCAGCGAAGACGATCGCGATCTGCGAGTACGGGTGGTCCCAGACGAACCGGAAATATTCGAACGTCTCTCGATTAAGCCACTGAGCTTCGTCCACGACGAGCGTACGAGGCTGGGTTGCCAGCGAGTCCAGAAGCAGTCGATCGAACTCGGACGGGTGACGCGGTGGTTCGCCTGGCAGGCCGAGCGCAGTGAAGAGCTCGTGGCGCACCGCTCTGGCGGTGGGGCGGGCGCGGAAGGCGATCCGGCAGACCTCCTCGCCCCGGGTCCGCTCAAGCTCACGCAGGCAGACGTTCGCGGCAAGGGTCTTGCCTACGCCGGCTGGACCGTGGAGGCACATCATCGCCCTGGCGTCGATCGTGTCCGCGATGTTCTCCCGGGCCGCCAGGAGGGCGCGGGTCGTGACGACCGCCACGTCCGCGAGCTGAGTGTAGTGATCGGTCTCCCGCGGCGGCATCTGGCTCGTCATCGCTTCTCCTTCCGTGTGACAGGGCGCAGGGATGCCGGGGTGTTCCAGTCGTCGGGCGGCGGGGCGGGCGGGATGAGGTCCGGCAGGGCCAAGGCCGCCATGTCGCTGTCGGATGCCGCGGCGAGTTCCTGATCGGCTTCGGTCGCCGTGATGGCACCAAGGCGCTGCGCGGGCGTGGGAGAGGTGGCCGGGGCGAAGCGCTGCCGGCGCAGGGCCTCGGCCTTCTTCGCGTCCTCGCGCAGGCAGCGGGCCCGCACCGTGCGGGTACGGCGCAGCTCGTCGAGCTGTTCCGGGGTAGCGGCGTCCGCGAGGTGGGCAGTGCCCAGGTGGCGGCCGGCCGGGTTGCAGACCTCGATCTCATGATCGTGGTGGGGCATGTGCCGGATCCTGACGTGGCGGCCTGCCTGGCCGGCCATCCACGCACCGAGGTAGTCCCGGCCGCGCCAGCGCACCCCGTGGCTGCTCAGCTTCCGCACCCGGCCGTCGTCCTCCAGCATCAACCCCCACAACGCAGCCTCGGGAATGTCCGATAGCGGCGTGGGGTCGGCCTGCCAGACATCGAGAGGAGTCCGACCGGCAAGGCCGGCGGGGCGGTGTTCGGTGTTCCACCACCGCGCCCAGTCCAAGACCTCGGCAGTGAACTCCGCGAAGGTCAGCGGCACCGGCGGCTCGTCCGGATCGGGCTTCTTCTTGGCGCGCCGGGGCTTGGGGGTGAGGGTGTAGCCGGGCAGGACCGCAAAGAGCATACGGTCCGCGCACCGGTTGAGGTTCTCCACCGTGCCCTTCAGATGAGGGCTGTACGCAGGCAGATCCTCGAACTTGGTTTCCAGGTCGGTGAAAGCGGCCAGGACAGTCTTCGACAGGAAATCCCGGCCGCGGTCGACACGCACATGCTCGGGTATGCCACCCGCCGGACCGTACGAACCGGTGCGCAGCACGGCAGCGCGCAGAGCTGCCAGGATCGAGGCCCTCGAAGGATGGCCAGGCGTGACGGCGGTACCGGTGATGGCCTTCGTCGCGACGTCGATAGACCACGTCACCCACGGGCGCACCAACTCCCCGTCCGCATAGACCACAAGCGGCGCCTGGACGTGGTCAGCCTCCCAGGTGTGGTTCCGCCACAGCCTCGGCCTGCGCCCGAACACATCGTGAGCCCGGGCCGCCTCCGGCCCCCGGGCCAGACCCGCGCGCTCACCCGCGGTCAGGTCACGGCGCACCGCGCGCAGGAACGTCGACAACGACGGCACCGGATCGAGCAAGGGCACCGCCTCCATCAGCGCCCCGCCCGGCACCGCGGTGACCGGCTCACCGGCTGCGGCACGGGCGCGGACCACCAGCTGCCGGTGGACCGCCGAGGCGTTGCCCCGCCAGTACGCGAGCAGCACCCGCACCTGCGACATCACCTCGAACCGGTCCACCGATCTCGCCCCCGGACAGGCCGCCATACGGGGCTCGGCGTCGGCCTGCGCGAGCCACCGCCACACCGTCCGCTCCGACACCCCCAGACACTCCCCCGCAAGGCGCACGTGCCCCCGTGAAAGCCGCCTCTGTGCCCGCAGCCGCAGTAGCCGCTGAACCGCAGGACCGCAGGACCGCGCAACGCGGCGAGCGCCGGACCCTGGAGCTCAGGCACCGGCTCTGGCACGCCCAGCGGTGCCGACGTTCCCGCCTCGGATGCACTGATCATGGAACTGCTCCCTACCGCCCGCTGTTGGTCTCCCTTTTCGATCCTGCGCCGCCGGCCGTTACGGGTAGGGGCCCAGCCGGGTGCAGGCCTGCTCGATCAACGCACGGTCCACGCGTACATCCCGGCCTCTCTTGGCCAGGGCGTAGACGTGCGAGGTGATCTTCGCCCAGGTACGGAAGTTGCCCCGCGCCACCGTCGTATCCGCCCATCCCACGTCCGCCGGATCGACGCCCTCCCACACGTCATGGAACATTTGCCAGCGTCTCTGCGAGCCGCTCCTGGTCCAGGCCGGGAACCTGGTGCCAGGTCAGCACCCGCGACCGCAACGCAGGCGCCCGCGCGATCACCCGCTCCGCGCCCGCCCCACACAGCAGCATCGCAGCCGCCGTACCCGGCTCGTCCCAAAGCAGCCGCAGGTAGTCCAGCAGCGGCGGGGACAAGCGTTGCGCGTCGTCGAGGAACAGCACCCCGGGGCGGCGCAGCGCCTCTCCGAGGGCGTGGTCCGCCGGCTGCGCACGGTGCGAGAGAGAACCCGCTGCCAGCCCCAGCGCGTCGAGCAGCGAAGCCCGCATCTGTGGCAGGCCCCGCTTCACGCCGACCACCGCCCGCCACACCGGCACCTGTCAGGCAGCAGATGCAACGCCTGCTGCACCGCCACCGTCTTCCCCACCCCCGGATCCCCGAACACACACCCAATCCCACGCGCCGCGACCGTGTGCCCCACCGCCTCCACCACCGCAGCCACCTCGGCAGTCGACACCACCCGCGCACCCGGCACAAACAGCCGCACCCCACCCCGCGGCGGACCGGTGTCCTCCTCGTCCGGCTCGGCAACAGCTGGGACTTCCGAAACCGCGTCCACCACCGGCAGACCCTCACCCGCCCGCGGCAGCTTCAGGTCGGCCAGAACCCGCTCATACCGGCTGGCCTCGACCCAGTTCCGGGAAGGCCTCGCCACCTCCAGCACCCGCCCCGCCCGCAGATCACGGAGCACCACTCGCTGGAGCGTCGAGACAGAAGGGACGCGCCCGACACCCCACTCCTCCAGCCCACCATCGGCGTGTGCCCGCTCTATCCGCCGATGCAAGCCGCAAACGTTCCCGCCCTCTTCCGCGAGGACCGCCCACAACGCATCACTCAACGCGAACCCGTTCCCGCGCGGCCTCGCCTCCATCCGCCCCGCCCGCCCCTCAGCGAGCCAACGCCGCACCGTCCGCTCCGACACCCCAGCAAGCTCCGCAGCAACCTTCACATGCAGCCGCGATACAACCCCCGACTCCTCCACCGCGAGCAGACGCCGAACCACCACACCCCGACCCGCGCCCACACCGACAGCAGGGAGCGCTGGCTCACCACGTACACCACGACCCGACCGAGCACCCATACCCACCAGCACAGCCCAAGCAAGCCACCCCGAACACAGGAACTTTCAACCCGGTGACAGCCACACCACCCACGTGCTACCGACCAATGGCATCCCCTTGGTCACCCCATGACAGCCATCACACAGCCAGGAACCATGCTGTACCAGGCAAGAAACCCATCACGCATCGCTGACGCCCAAACCCCGCCACTACACCCCCAACTCACACGGACGATGACGCGGCCTGCGAGAGCGGCCGATCGGTCACGGCCAGCGGCGCGCTGGAGGAGGGCGCGCAGGACTGCACCGGTCAGCGCATCGGTCACGCCGTCGGGCGGAGCGCGGCCAGGAGCTGGGAGGGCGTCAGGGAGGCGGCCCAGGAATCGGTCACCGCCGCGATGCCGTCGGTCAAGTGGCCATCGATCACCCAGTCGCTCACCGCTCGCAGGAGGGCGGGGTCCGCGCACAGCGCCGCCCAGTCGGCATCCAGCCGGTCGAAGAACCCGCCGCCGGCGGCGGAGTGCGAAACGTCGTACACGGCACGTCTCCTTTCGGATCCCGTGCCGTGAACTCTCCTCAGACCGGCTTGCCCGAAGGCTTGCCCGCAGCCCTAAGCTTGTCGTTTAACGTTCGGCGGCCGGCGCCAGCTGCCTGGGAATCCGTGCAGCCGTCACTGTCGCTCGGCAGCAAGTGCCAGGTCATGGATCATGAAGTGGAGTTGCACGTCGTCCATCGACTCCGCCCACAGTCCCTCGGCGTCGAGCACGGAGGCCGCGACCATTCGAGCCTCAGCGACGAGTTCGGGGTCGTACGTGAAGCCTGTCCATGGAAGGACGGGGTAGTCGTTCTCCTCGCCGAACTGCCGCACCCTCTCCATGTCGCCCAGGGCGGCGTGCGGGAGTGACTCGTTCGCCCAGGACCACAGCCAGGTCTGCTGGGAAACGCTGACGCTGCCGATCACTGTGAGTCGGCCGGTGAGGAACACCTTGCCGTCGCGCGACCACGTGATCTGCGCGTCGTCCATCGACCAGTCGTATTGCACGTCTCCTGACAGGCCGAAGCGCTCGACCATGAGTGCCTGTCGCGAGCGGGCACGCTCCCGAGCTGCGAGCACGACCGCCTCCCAACCGGAGTGGTCATGCTTCGAGCGGTCGTCCACGTTGCCTCCTCGTGCAGCACTGTCGGCAAGATCCTGCCACCCCGGCCTGTGGCCAGGATTACCGGGCCTGGACTTGCCAGTGTCCGGACGGACCACGCGTCGCTCATCCTGTCCGTCTGGGCTTGGTTCCTTTCTGGTGATGCGCCGGCCGAGCGTATGCCTCCCCTGTGGCCAGGACTCTGCCGACGTCGTGGCGAGGTGCTGGGTGGCGGTTCTTCGACCCGGGCGGCCTGCCGGGGCCAGGGCGTGTCGGTTTCGGTGCACCGGCTGGCGTGCCGGTCTTCGCCCGCAGGTTCCTGAACCCGCGACGGACCCTGGCAGGGGTGAGTCTGTTCGGTTCCACCGGACGTTCCCACGGCCGACGCAGATCCCGCGCGAGCGGGCGGGCGAGGCGGAGCTGAGCGTGCGCGGCCAAGACGAGCCAGGTCCAGCGGTCGGCGGCCTGAGAGTCCCGCAGTTTGGGTCGGGTCCAGCCGAGAGTCTGCTTGAGCAGTCGGAAGGTGTGCTCCACGTCGAACCGACGAAGGAACGCCTGCCAACAGCGGTCGACCTCCTGGGGATCGGCGCCGGTGCCCGACCACCACAGCCAGACGGGCTTGTTCACACCGCCGCTGGGCAGCTTCGCGACCGACAGGCGGATCACGGTGCCCTCGATGATCGGCAGCGGCCCTTCGTGATCGCCCCATGCCGCCCGGCGGGTGAGCCGGGGATGTAGTCGGTCCCATGCTTGCGCCGTCGCCGTCCCATACCTGTCGGTGTCCGTGAGGGTGACCGCGTCTGGATCACCCCAGGTCTCGGGCCGGCCGAAGACGAACTCACCGCCATGCTTGGGCGGGCGGCCGCCCTGCGGCGGGCAGATCCACGGCACGGGAACGGGCTTACGCATCACCCGGTCCGAGCGGAGCCTGCCCAGAACCTCCACGGGCAGGTCGGCCAGGAGGTGGGCGATGCGGGGCGCGTCGTAGCCCGCGTCCAGCACGACCAAGACCTTCGGGTCCCCGTCGCGCCACTGGCGGGCGTCCACGAGACGTTGGACGACGTCTCTGACTTGGTCGGCGGTGACCGCGGCCAAGTCGGCGCCGGGCTCCAACCGGATTGCGTCGACCAGCGCGGTCCACGAGGTCCGGCCGGTCTCCAGCGCGGCGACGATCGAGTACGGCCAGCCGGGCACCATCTGGTGCTTGCCCAGGCCCCGGCCGAAGGTATGACAGAAGGAGCGGTCCGAGGAGGTGTCGGCGTCCGGTCGCAACCACGGCGAGACGTCTACCGCCAGCACCAGCCGGCCGTCACCGGCTCGGGGAAGAGGGACACTGGTCAGTGCACGCCGCAGCCGGGCGACGTCGATCCGACCGTGGTTGATCCCGGAGTACAAGGCCCCGTGCCCGCGTCGATGCTCGGGAGCTAGCGCCAGCTCCACGAAGGTGCGGACAGGACCGTCGGTACACAAAAGCGCGTCGCACAGCTCGAACAGGGCGTCGCTCCGTGCGGTCAGGCACGCGTACAACTCCGACCGGAACTCCGCCACCACCGTGAACGCGTCTCGTTGCACCTCATGCTCGACCAGTCCCACGATCCCGGCCTCCGTGCTGCGTTGTCGCTCAGCACAGGATCGGCCCGCGGCCCCTCACACATCAGGTGAACTGGGGCAACACCGAACAAGTTCGAGCCCCGTTCGACGGCGGACGTTAAACGGCAAGCTAAAAGCGCAGATGGGAGGCTTGCCCTAAGGCTGGGCAAGCCTCCCATGACCGATTGGACAAGCCTGCAGGGGGGTTGGGCAAGCCTCCCCGTGACCGGCCCATGCAACTCCCGGCAAGCCTCCCCTCGGGGTGGGCAAGCCCCAGGGATTCAGGTCGCAGGCTTGCCCAGAAGGCTGTCACAGCAGACACGAAGGACGGGTGACCGATCGCCGCGGATCGGTCATGACCGGTCACCGATGGAGCCCGGATCGGTCACCGGGCCCGGTATCGGTCACGAGCGGTCCGGCCACCAGTCACGGAATCGGTCACACACCGATCGATCACCGCGGGCCGAGGGAGGCCGGTCAGCTGTTGGCGGCCTCTCCAGACGGGCCAGCATTCATGTTCAGATCACCCGGCCACCGGCCTCGTCGAAGACAGCCTCACCCCGCCGTACTGCCTTGCCTGGGCAGCAGAAATGATGCCTCGGTGGCGACGAACCTTGAGCTCTTCGCGGACTACTTCCAGATCCACGTCCTGGACGACGACTCCGAGGCAACCGAGACCGGCATCGGTGACGTGTGGACCGAACAGGCCGTCCTGGACGGGCTCGGCGTCGCCGAACACGCCCTGGCCATCGGCACGGCTGTCAACGTAACCGTCGACGTCACCATCGACCTCCTCACGGGCCAGCCGGACGATGACAGCACCGACTTCGACCACGTCGTCGAGGCAAGCCTCAACCTGGCCTCGGGACGAATGGTCGTGCTGGGCTGCACCGACTTCATCCCCGACGCAGCACGCTTCGACATGCCGGCCGGATGGACCCGCGTCCGGACGTCTCGGCGGAATCTCGAAGCCGCGGCCTTCCCCGACCCTGACTGCGAGGACGAGCCCGAAGACATGGAGGAGATCCGGATCCAGGCATGGCCTACACCGCACTCGCTGCCCAACGTCATCAAGCGATGGACACCGCCCGACGCATAGACCACGACTTGCTGTTCGTGTGCATTTTGTCGTCGCGCACCAGCACTTCTCAAGCGTCCAGGCCCTTCCCGGAACATCTCCATCGTGAGCGTCGCCAACCCACTGTTCCTGCTCATGCTGAGAGTCGTCCAACACGCTGCGCACCTCGGACGAGCGCTTGGCCGAGCAGCCCGACTCTCTCTACGACTGGCAGCGCACCTGGGTGGAGCGCCGCAGCGAGGGAGGCGGCACCTTCCTGTTCAACGTTTCCTGGTACGACGAGGCGTTCTTCAGCGAGAAGAAGAATGTCTTCCTTTCCCCTGAGCACCTCGCCATGTATGCACACATCGGCGCCGAGGACGGAGCCGTCGACGTCAGCCACTGGCGTCACGCTGGCTGACTCGCCTCCTTCGGCGGCAGCCCTGCGGGGCTGCCGCCTCCGATACCGGCGGTCGTCTTCTTCGGCTGGGCTGCCCCGATGGGCTCCCCGGCGCCCCACTCCAGCACGGCAAGCACCGCGGCGACCGAGGTGTACGCGACCAGCCCGGCACTGGCGGTCTGGTCCTGATCCTCGACGAGCTCGGCATCCAGGACGCCCGCGCGCCGCGACTCCAAACGACACAGCGCCCCTCCGGTCGGCGCGCGGTAAATCCGGAGGCAGCGCGGTCATCGGGTTCCTCGCTCGTGCTCGAACACCTCCCGCAGGCGCCGTTCGTACGCTTCAGCCCCCTGGGCATCCCAGTGTCTGGCCGGGCGCCACCGGAGCTGGTCGTACTCGTCGTGCCACATCCAGGGCTGAACCATCGCGTACAGAGTGTTCCAGGCTGTTTGGACCAGCAGACGCCGCTTGGCCTCCTCCTGAGGATCAAGCGGCACGGTGTCTTCACGGAGATGGTGACCGAGGTTCCCAGCAGTGACGAGCAGCGCCCCTTGCACCGCGCGGGCGGCCTGACGCTCGTCACTGCCCCGCGTGGCGGCTGCCGCCCGTGCGATGCGAGCCACAAGGAAAGCCTCGACCCGCTCCACGTCAGCCAGAGTCAGGTCTTCCGCATAAGACCGACCGGCAAATGGGTCACTTGAGGCGTCGGGTCGTGGGGCGAGTGTCCCAGCGATAGCGGCTGGTCGCGCAGCGGATGAATATACGGAGCGTCACGAGTGCAGCGGCAAGGTAGAGGTTTACAGCCACCCACCGCTTCCCGGCGTGTCCGCAGACCAACGTCCTACCGATTGGTAGGTTGACATCCGCAACGAGGCAGTCTGGGGGAACTGGTGGGGAGACGAAGCGGGCGCCGGGGTGCCGGGGTGCTGTGGGCACGGGGTGCGGCCGGCCTGGCGGTCCTGGGCGGAGTTAGCTGGCTGCTGGCACGCGGCGTGGCCCCGCCGGAGGGGTCTATGGAGGCGTTGACGGGGCGGGGGCCTGGAAGTCTCGCCGCTTCGGTGCTGGGCGCGGTTGCTGCCGGGTCCTGGATGGCCGCGTCCGGTGCGCTCGGGATTGCGCTGATCATCGGGGCGGTGGATACGGTGCGGGGCTGGTGGCGTGCTGGTCGCCGGTCGGGCATGAGTGCCGGGGCTCTGCTGGCAGTGGGCGTGGCCGGTGGGGCGGTCCTGGCGTGGATGCACGGGCTGCTGGCGGATACCGTCCCGGAAGGCTCCATCGAGGTGCGGTCACACCCGGGCGCCGTGGGATTCATGGACGTTTCCTACGGGCCCAATCTGGTCGTGATCATGCTGATGGTTGTGGCGGTGGGTCTTGTCCGGAGCAGCCGACCTGCTGGTCGTCAGCCGAGGGGCCAAAAGCCAGACGCACGCGCGTAAACCGGCGCATGGTGCTGGCTGCGGTGGGGTGCCATCCCGGACGCGGAGGCAGGCACGAGCATGGCGTTCTCTACGCTCAGTGATCCCCGGAGGGCCTGTGCCCGCTGTGCCGTCTTGTCTGCTCGAACCACTGTGGGATCAATTCACCGCCCCGCTGCCACCCTGCTGACCTCTCGCAGCGAACATTGACCTTTCTCACCGAACACTGAGCGTGGGAAATCCGCGGTCCGAAGCCAGTGGCGGCCTCGCGACCCGCCGAAGACAGCGGAACCCGAACCGGCGGGCCTGGTCCAGCCCGCCTTCTTCGCCTAGCGTGCGGCCATGACAGAGCAGTTACCGGGGGCCCGGTGCTCCACGTGCGGACACCAGCGGTTCGCGCACTCGCCTATCGGCAGAAGTTGCCAGGGCGATCCGTCCTGCGATTGCCGGCAGATCAGGTGGCAGCTGTCCGCCCCGCCCAGCCCTGCCTCGGAACCCGACGAGCCCGCCGAGAAGTGCGGCAAGTGCACATCACCGTTCGGGACGAGTGGCCGGCGGTGAGACGCCGGAAGCGGTCCAGGTCGACGTCGTAGCCGACGACGCGGTGACCGACCTCTGCGGCGCGTACGGCCAGGGGGAGCCCGACGTAGCCCTGACCAGCGACAACGATCCGCATGGCAGTTCCTACTCGGTTGCGGTGCTTGAATGGGGGGGTCGTTCCTGGTCTGGCAAGGAGAAGTGCTGTGCCCCTGGTGTCTGTCGTGATGCCCGTGTACAATTCGGCGGCAACCCTCGGCGCGGCCGTCCGGTCGGTGCTCACCCAGACCCACAGCAACCTGGAGCTGCTGGTCACCGACGACCAGTCCTCCGACGGCTCCATGGACCTGCTCACGGAGTTCGCCCGGCAGGACGAGCGCGTCCTGCCGGAGCGGGCACCCGAGCAGGGCGGCGCCGGCCGGGCCCGCAACCGTGCGATCGAGCGGGCCTGCGGGGACTACATCGCTTTCCTCGACAGCGACGACATGTGGCTGCCGGAGAAGACCGAGAAGCAGCTCGCCTTCGCGGTCCAGGCCACCGCGCCGCTGACGTTCACCTCGTACTTCAAGATGGACGCCGACTACGACGGCGAGAGCACCGACTGGGTCCCCAACGGGCGCGTGGTCCGTGCGCGGGAGCACGTGGACTACCGCGCGATGCTGGTCAGAGACCACATCGGGGCTCTCACCGCCATGTACGACCGCAACGTCCTGGGCACGAGGCTGATGCCGGAAATGCGCAAGCGCCAGGACTACGCCCTCTGGCTGTCGATCATGCGGGACGGCGCCGACGCCCGCGGTCTGGCCGAGCCGCTCGCGGTGTACAGGGCCCACCAGGCAGGATCCCTGTCCTCCAACAAGCTCTCCCTCGTCCAGTACAACTGGGCGCTGTACCGCGAGCACGAGCATCTGTCGGTCCCGCGGGCCACGCGGGCGCTGGCCGGTGCCATGTGGCAGTCGGTGCGCAACTCCCGCATCTAGCCCGACCGGGCCCCGCCCCGTGGCCGCGCCGCGTGATCGGCGGCGGGCCCCGAAGGGCGGGACTCCGGCGGGGCGCCGGCGCCCGAGCGGCGGGCTATGCGGCAGAGCCGGTGCCGGATGCCGTGCGCAGGAACAACTGGGACAGCAGTCGGCGGTCCCCGGCCAGGACGTTCGCCTGGCCGCTCTGGAGAGCCTCCCGGCCGTGCAGGAAGCGGCGCTGGTTCACGATGAGGTAGTCCCCGGTCTGGAGCATCAAGGAGACCTGCCCCTGGACGAGCTCCTGGGCCAGCGCGCGGGCGGCATCGGTGTGCTCTTGGCCGAGTTCGGACCTCTGCAGCATCTTGGCGGTGAACCGGACGAAACCCTCGCCCGGATCGCCGTCCAGGATCGGGAACGACTTGCCCTCCTCGCCGACCCCGTGCAGGTCGTAGAAGGTCCCGTAGTGGTAGCCCGAATCGAACGCTCTGCCTTCCTGGGCGTATCTGGCGAAGGCGGACTTTCAGACGTTCTGCTGTCGGGCGAAGGGCCCGCACAGGGCTGCCCATTGCAGGAGCAGGATGGTCTTGCCGTCGGTGATGTGTCCGTCGCGGGTCATGGCGAGGGCCTCGGCAAAGGGAAGTTCGAGGACTTCGATGTCCTCGCCCTCTTCCTCGAGTCCTCCGCCCGTGCCGGTCCGGTCGGCCGGGGTGTAGGGGGCGGCGAAGAAGTGGAGGCGCTCGGTGACGGAGCCCGGGCTCATGTAGGCGTCGAGCACGTGGGTGAGCGGGCCGAGGCTGATGCCGAGTTCTTCGGCGCTCTCGCGGCGGATCGCGGTGTGCGGGTCTTGCGCGTCGAGCAGTCCGGCCGCCGCCTCGATGAGCATGCCGTCGGGGTGGCCGTTCACGTAGGCCGGGTAGCGGAACTGGCGGGTGAGCAGGACGCGGCTGCGTTCGGTGTCGTAGGGCAGGACGGCGGCGCCGTTGCCGCGGTCGTAGGTCTCGCGCTGCTGGGTCTCCCACCGTCCGTCGCGGCGCCGGTAGTCGAAGGTGGTGCGGCGCAGAACGTGCCAGCCCTGGGAGGTGAGTTCGACGTCGCGTATCCGGACGTCGGGGTTGCGGTCGAGGTCGCGTCCGGCGAGGTGGAGACCGGTGCGTCCGCGGTGATCGCGGGTGTCGACACCCGGGCTGCTCGTCACATGGTCTCCTGCGGGGTGCGGCGGGGAATCTCGGCGACGTCGTGGTAGACGGGCAGGCCGCGGTGGCGGGCGGTGGCGACGTCCTGGTCGGCACCGGCGGATTCGCCCGGCAGGCGCAGCACGGCGTCGCAATGGTCGAGCAGCCGGTCGGCGGTCGGGTAGAGCACCTGGTCGGCGAGGGGGTCGGTGGGGCCCGCGCCGGCGGAGCGGAGGACGGGCAGGGCGATCCACTCGCCGATCACGGGGAGATGTCCGGCCGCGAAGACCGGCCAGGCCGCGGTTTCCAGGCGGGCGAGGTTGGCAGCCATGGCCTGCGGGTCGCCGTCGGTGCCGGAACGGTAGGGACCTGCGATGAGGATGAGCAGGGGCTTGTCAGTCACGGCGGCTAAGATACATGCAGAATCGTGCAAGAACAGGAAGGAACGTGAATGCTGGCTGCTGAACGACGCGAGCACCTGCTCGATCTGCTCGCCCGCACGGGAAAGGTCGTGGCCAAGGACGTCGCCGCCGAACTGGGCATTTCCGAGGACAGCGTGCGGCGTGACCTTCGCGATCTCGCCGCCGAGGGGTTGTGCCAAAGGGTGTACGGTGGCGCGCTGCCCGCGTCTCCCGCAGTGGTGGACTACGACGCCCGGCAGGCGGTGGCCCCGGACGGCAAGCGGAAGGTCGCCTCAGTGGCCGCCGCACTGGTGCGGCCGGGCGGCTCCGTGATCCTCGACGGCGGCACCACCGCCCTCGCCGTGGCGCGGGCGCTCCCGAAGGACCTCGCCTGCACGGTCATCACCCACAGCCCGACGATCGCCACGGCTCTGATCGACCACCCGCGGGCGGAGCTCTTCCTCCTCGGAGGGCGCGTCTTCAAGCACTCGGCGGTCACCTGCGGCGCCGCCGCGGTCGAGGCCGCGCAGAACGTCTCCGCCGACCTGTGCCTGCTCGGCGTCACCGGCGTCCACCCCGAGGCCGGACTGACCACGGGGGACGCCGAGGAGGCGGCGATGAAGCGTGCCCTGTCCGCGCGGGCCGCGGACACCTACATCCTCGCCTCCTGCGAGAAGATCGGCACGGCCTCGCCGTACCGCGTCCTGCCGTGGGAGAAGATCACCGGGCTGATCACCGACGCCGATCCTCACGACACGGTCATCGGACAACTCAAGACACTCGGCGTGGAGGTCCTCGTAGGCACGTGAGCTGCACGGATTGGATGCCACGGGAGGCTGATGGAGCCCCATTCAAGATCGTTCACGGAATGTGTGCCAGAACCCCCAAGTCGTCACAGCCAGCCATCAGCATGAGCAGGCTCGCCCCGCCCTCGCCGAGGTGGGTCAGGCCGGAGTGCCGCCACTCATGCAGATCCCAGCCCGCGCCCGGCTTGCCGCCCAGGGTCGTGCGCTCGTCCAACAGCATCCGAGCCTGCCCGTAGGAGAGGCGGGTGAGCCCGGTGTCCGGGCATATATCACGCGGGCTGACGACCTTGCCGGGCCCCGGCTTGCGGTGGGTGACGAACACCGGGCCGCGAGTACGGCCCTTGAGGAGGCGGGGCAGCAGCCGGGCGGTACCCGCGTCCCAGTAGACCGTCTCCAGGACGAAGTCCGCGCGGACGGCGCCGCGACGACGCGTACGGGGACGAGCACCCTTGGCCTTCACCGGAGCCCGACGCCCGGCGAGATCCAGCTCCTCGATGTTGACGCCCAGAATCTCCTCCGCGCGGGCAGCGGTCTCGTAGAGCATCCGCCACAACGTCTTCTCCCGCAGGTGCACCTCCCGCTGCGCGATCAGCCGGTCGATCGCCATCTTCGAGCGGGCCGGGGTTTCGGAGTCCGGCGGAGTGAGCCGCTTCGCCCAAGCTGGGACCGCCGGGCCGTTGGTACGCCTCCGCGCTGGCGGCGTAGACCGTGCCCTGATGAAGCACGTTTCCGTAGAAAATGCGTTCAAGCCACCGGCACTTACGGGCAGCCGTGTTTCAGACATTAAAGATACGACCAGTGGATCTTCGGTCACGCAAGGTGTTCGATATTCGTTCGAGGTCCTCGTGTGAGGGCCCGTCAATGGGGCCCAAGTAGGGCCTGCGGGAGGGGAACACAATGAACAAGCGCGTTGCACGCCTTGCGGTGGCCGGGGCCGGCCTGGTGGCAGTACTCGGCAGCGCTCCGGCGTTCGCCCTGACCTCGCAGACGGCTGGGTCGTATGCCTACACCACGACGAACAGCGTGACCAATGACACCGCCAATGTTATTGATAACAGCGCCGACAGTCGGGCCGCGTACGGGCAGTACTACCGCTACTCGGACCCCGGCTCCACCAGGACCCTGTGGAACAAGAGCGGTTTCGACACGACCGCTTCCTCGACCGCTGATTCCGGGATCTACCAGATCCGGGCGTGCCGCCAGGAGCAGTGGGCCTCCGACACCTGCGGCCCCTGGGCCGCGTGATTGTGGCCGGGGCGGATCGTCGAGAGTTGTAAGCGATAGCTCCGCCTGCTCAAGTCATCGGGTCGGCCGCACCGTGCGGTCGGCCCGATCCCCGTTTATGCGAATGAGGTAGGGATGTCAGATCAAGGTGCCGCCGTGACGGCCAGGAACCGGAGTGCGGAAGAGACAGGGGTTCCCTCCCTCACCGTGCATGGATTGTCCTGCCGGGTCGGAAATCGCCAGCTACTTGAGGGTGCGGAGCTCGAAGTGGGGGCCGGCGAGTCTGTGGCGGTCATGGGTCCGAGCGGCAGCGGCAAAAGTACCTTGCTTGCTTGCGCCCTGGGGCTGGTCAAGCCCCAGAGGGGGAGCGTGTGTGTGGCGGGAACGGACATCACGAAACTCAGTCAGCGCGGCTTGGCCCGGCACAGGCGCGAACACATGGGTGTCGTCTTTCAGTTCGGTGAGCTGCTGCCTGAGCTGACACCGGTTGAGAACGTCGCAATGGCGGCGTTGCTGGCGGGGGTGCCTCACACCCAGGCGTATGCGGACGCGGGCTCACTGCTGGCCGAGCTTGGGGTGCCCGGCGACCGCACGCCCACGTCTCAGCTCTCTGGAGGCGAGCGGCAGAGAGCTGCGGTGGCGCGCGCGTTGATCAACAAGCCTGCGGTTCTCCTCGCGGACGAACCGACGGGCGCTCTGGACACTCGCAACCGGGACTCCGTAGCCCAGCTGCTCTTCTCCGTGCCCCGGCGATGGAACTGCGCGCTGCTGGTCGTCACGCACGACGTTGAGATCGCCAAACGGGCCGACCGTTGCCTCGTTCTGTCGGACGGGCGGCTGGTCCCGGCCGATGAAGTCGGTGGTGAGGAGTGAAGGGCGGCAAGCGCCTGGCTGTACAGCTTCTGCGCGTCGGCCAAGCCGCGGGTGCCGGCTCCCGCGGCGGTCTGATCCGAGCCGTCGCGCTGCTGTGCGCAGCGGCGGCCCTCACCTTGGGAGCAGGGGCGTTGGTGTCTGCTGCTGCCGTCTACGACGCTATGGCGCAGCAGTCCCAAGCGCGCAGCCCGCGCGTGCTCCAAGGTCACCCGACGGAGAAGCCGATCGCTTTGTGGAAGCCCGGCTTCGACATCGTGGGCGGATTGCAGTACTCGGTGGTCACGGTAATTCCGCTCAGGTCTGACGCACCTCCCCCACCCGGGGTGGCGGCTTGGCCCGGCCCGGGAGAGGCTGTGCTGTCCCCGGCCCTCGCCAAGGCCGGCGCAGCGGAGGGCATCGCTGGACGTCTGGGACGTGACGTGGGCCGGATCAGCGAGGCCGGTCTGTCCAGCTCCTCGGAGCGGCTGGCCTACGTTCGCCCGCCTGCGGCCTTGGCTGACGAGGGCAAGATGTTCACCATCACGGGGTACGGCGCCAAGGGCCCGTACGTCGGTGACCAGCTCTTCACCGAGCCCTTGGCGCTCTTTGCCCTCGCCGTCGTCGGGCTGATGCTCTTTCCTGCAGCAGTGCTTGTGGTGATCGCCGCCAGAGCAGGCGGTGAGGCACGGGACCGAAGGGCCGCGCTGCTGGATGCTCTCGGTGCCAGCCGGACGGCTCGGTCGCTGGTCAACCTGGGTGAGGCAGGGCTGCCGGTCCTCCTCGGAGCAGCTCTTGGCATGGGTGCGCTCGTGGGCGTTGTGGCAGCACATGTCTCCTTGCCGTTCACCGGATTCACCATCCCCGCGGCAAGCATCCGCATGGCAGCGGTACCACTGGGGCTGACGGCCGCCGCATGCGTCCTGGTGGTCCTTGTGTCGGTTGTCGTACTGCACCGGCACAATTCGTCACGCTCGAGCGCCCGCCCCGGGGGCAGAAGCCGCAGGCTGCCCCGCTGGTGGCCCGCGCTTTTCCCGGTGGCGCTGATGCTCGCGACCCGCGGCCCTGGACTGCTCGCGCCTGGCAACCCCCGCTTGTTCCTTGCCATCTACTTTGTCGCCGCTCTGGTCACGTTCGCTACGCTTCCTTCCGTCCTCGCTCTGACGGTGGCGGCTTTGGGACGATTCCTCGGGCGGCTCGGACGCCAGTACGGCGGCACGGGCACTCTGGTCGCCGGCCGGTGGCTGACTGCCCAGCCCGGCGTCACCGCGCGACTTGTCGCCGGATTCGTCGTCGCCATTGGGCTGATCGGCCAGGTCCAGCTCAACACCAGCCGGCTCAGCGAGCCCATGATTGCCGCGCAGGCGACTGCCGAGCGCATCGGCACCAGCGTGCTCACCATCGCTACGCCCCGCGATAACGCGCGCACATCAGTCTTCATTGCCAGTCTCCCGAAGGACTCGGCCGTCTTCTCCCTGCGAACAGGGCCGGCCCCCGACGGAACCGTGCTGTCCGTTCTCCAGGCTCCATGCGAACAGCTCCAGGCAATCCGCCAGGACTGCGGCGGGCACGGTTCCGTGGCTACCACGGCAGATCGGGATGGCAGACTGGCCGAGCTCGCCAGATGGTACGCGCCTAGCGGCCGAATCGAGTTGAGGCCGGGCCCCCTCGTCAGCGAGCTTCCCGCCGAAGAGAGCAGCCAATTGGTGCTCCTGTCGCCGTCGGGGAAGGACCTGGACATCCCCGCGGTGAAACAAGCTGCGAACCTCCACCTTGCCGTGGCCACCGTTGTGGAGGCCCCGGGAGGGGGATGGCTGAGCAGTGCCCTACTCCGCAACACGCGGGTGAACTGGGTCGCACTCTTCGGCTCCTTCGCCCTGATCGTCGTCGGCCTGGCCATCGGGCTCAACAGCATCGCTGAGTTCTTGCGGCACAGCCGATCGTTCGCCCCGCTCGGGGTGCTCACAGGACGCCGCGGACTCTTCGTCTCCGTCGCAGCGTGGGTACTGCTCATGCCTACCGTTATTGCGGCAGCCCTCGGGGGACTGGTGTACCTCTGGCTGTCGGGCCCTTACACAGACCCAAATGTCGGCGCGCAACTGTCGTGGCCGGTACTTGCGTATCTGCTGGGCGGCGTGCTGATCCTCAGCCTTGGCATCTGGGGCTGCGGAGCTTGGTCAGCAGTGCGAGGTGCTTCCCACTGGCGCCCAGCCGCAGACTGACTACGCGAAGCCGCTCCACCCACCCCCGGGTTGGATTCTGTTCGCGAGTCGTACCGAACAAATTCGCGAGGCCTCAACCGACCGGACCCCCTCGGCTGTCAGCGCAGGGGGTCCGGTCGTGCGTCGTGGTGATTTAATCCGTGAGCCAGGTGTCGGGCCGACAACCCGAGCTAAGGGGCCCCTCAAGGCCCAGGCCCGCCCGCGGCATGTACACCGTCGCCGAACTGATGCCACCCGAGATCCGCGGTCCGATGAGGCTGGCCAGCCGCGAGGCGGTGTAGTTCCGTGCGGCCGGAGCGTACTTGGGTGCCTCTTCCATGTCGCACCGCCAGCCGCCGAAGAGCGCGGTGACCTCCGCTTCTGGCAGCGGGCTCCGCAGCCTCGCGGAGGCGCCACCGCGGGGCCGGTTCATCTCATCCAGCGGGGACTCGACGACGAAGCTGGTGGCCGCGTGGATGCCGGCTTTGTGCCGGAGTTCGAGGAACTCGAGGAACACGGCGAAGGCCGCGGCCTGGCGGACCTTGGTGCCCGAGGCCGAGTCGCGACGGTGCCGCCCGAAATACCGGTCGAGGTCGTGGGCCTCCATCCCCCACAAAGGCCGACCGAACCGGCAGGCCAAGAACGGGGCCAACATCGCTGCGGATGGTGTCGTCGAGGACTCCGGCAGAGGCCCGCGCAAGCACGAACTCAGCCAGCAGATCCTGCTCGAAGGCCGCAACCTCCTCGGAAGTCTCCAGCCGGAGCTCCGGCCGCAGATCGCGCACGACGGCCAGTGCCATCCCGTTACCCCTCTTCAGCTATCCAACGACTCCGCCATGACAGCTGAGGAGACTTCAGGATTTCTGAGAAACGAGCAGCAATCACCCGACCGTGTCCCGAGACCGGAAGCCCCAGATCACACAGCCATCGAGGTCGCTGACGCAGCCGGGATGCGGCGGGAGCCCACGGGAACATGGACATAGTGCGAGCGGAACGCTGTCCACCGCTCGGCCTCCACCCGCTGCCGGGAGAAGCCCAGCACCTGGGCGACGGCGGCCCTAGGGTTGTCGTAGCGGACCTTCGAGGTCGGCACTCCGCCCAGCACGTTGAGAGCGTGGACGTGGCCCTCGAAGAACGCCTCCTGCCCCCCTCGCGGAAGCCGAGGCCCGGCGCGGTGGATGACGGCCTGCCGCGGCGGCCCTAGCCAGTCCGCATTCGCCAGCCAGAGGACCCGCTCACCCACGAGGAGATCGAGCTGCGCGCACGGCTCCAGTCCCAGCCCGACCCGAACGCCGAGCTGCGGTAGGCCCTCGATCTGACACAGACTATCTGAGCGCCAAGTCCATGATCACAGGCTTAGCGCCGACGGCTGTACCGCTGGTCCCCACGGCTGGGCGCGCACCAGTTGGCCAAGTGCCCGGACCTGCCGGAACTCGACCGGTGGATGGGGCATCGACGAAACCGGACCTGGTATTGCCGGCCCGCCGGCCTGGACGGCCGCCTCCCGCGCATCTGTCGGGCGCCGAGCCGACGTAGGTTGTGGTCATGACCATGCCGCCGTCTCAGCCTCCGGGTCCGTACGGACCCCCGCAGCCCCCGAACCCGTACGGAGGCCAGCATTACCCTCCGCCGGTCCCGCCACATCAGCAGCACCAGCCGCCGTATCCGGGGCAGTTCTACCCGGCGCAGCCACTCGTCGGCCAGGGCCCATGGGGGCAGCCTCCGGTGGGCCCGCCGCCGCGCACCAACCGGACAGGCGCCGTGGTGGCGGTCGTGCTGGTGGGATTGGGCATCCTCGGGTTCCTGGTGAACCTGCTGGCCGACGACGGGTACCAGGCAAGCGGATCCAGTTTCCCCGACGCCGAGTACCAGCTCACCATGCCCAAGACCCTGCTGGACGGCCGGTTCGAGCTGGCCCAGGACGCTTCACAGACCAGAGGCAAGGACGCGCTGCGGGGCACCCACGACTCGATGGCCCGTAACGTCAAGCCGGCTGTTGGCCAGTACACCTCGGACTCCCCGGCCGGAACGAGCATCCTTGTCTTCTCAGGTCTCTACGGCCAGTTCAAGGACCCCGCAAACATACGACGGAAGATGGCGGCCGGCGCCGCCGACGGCAAGGACACCACCTTGGTGGTCCCGCCGCGGGACGTCACACCGGCCGGCTCGGGCATCACCCTGACATGTCAGGTTCTGACCTCCACACCGGAGGGCACCAAGATCACCCTCCCCATGTGCGTCTGGGCCGACCAGAACACCGGTGCGAGCGTCGGGATCGTCACCCCCGAGACCTCCCAGCAGGACCCATGGTCCGTCGACCTCGGCAAAATGGCCGAGACCGCCCTCAAAGTCCGTGAAGAGACACGACGCCCGGTCGGCTGATCCGTTCGGCGCACGAACCCGGACCAAGCCCGCACTGACAGGTCCGGTTGTGGGCCGGGACGACCTTGAACCCGGTCCGCGGCCGCACCTTGCGGGAACCGCACGGGCAACTGCGCGCTGGGGGCGGATGTTGCAGAAGCCAAGGTTACGGTCCGCCCAGGAGAGACCGACTCAGCGGATTCACAGCAGGCCCAGCTACGACGCGAGCGCCCTTCTCGCCGTCCTGCGGCTCCTCGGCCTGTGAGGACTCAGGAAGTCTCCGGCCCTCCGTACAGGGGCACCTTCCTGAGCGGGTCGCCCTTTCCGGCTTGGTGGCGGCGGTCGTAGACGGTGTCGGCGGTGGTGGAGCCGTCGGCCCAGCGGCCGCGCCGGTTACGGTCGGCGAGCGGGACCCCGGCTTCGATCATGTCGGTGTTGGCCCCCGCCCGCCAGGAGTGCGCGCTGACCTTCTTGCCCTCGATATAGGGGATGCCGGCCTTGGCCGCGAGGTGCTGAAGGCGCTCGTTGAGTGAGCCGCCCTTCATGTGTTCGCCCCGTTTGGTGGCGTGGGTGCGGGGGGCGAGGTTGCCTCCGCGGGTGAGGGCCCGGAAGAGCGGCTGGTTGGGGCCCGCGGCGCCGAGCTCGTGCAGGACGGACAGCCAGGCGCGGGCCCGGCGTACGAGCTGGAGGTCCTCGCGGTCTTCGATGAACTCTGCGGCTCCGACGCCGCTTTGGTCGGTCTTCGACGTGGCGGTGGTGACGTGCAGGCCGGTGTCGTAGATCTTCACCCACTTGACCAGCTGGTCGGCGAGCTCGATGCGGCGGTGCAGGTTGGTGTAGGCGAGGGCGGCCAGGAAGGCGTCGCGTTTGCCGATGTTGGTGCTCTCGTCGCACACCCCGATGATGCGCAGGTTGTACTCGATAGTGAGGGCGGCCACACGCTCGACCTCGCCTCCTGCCTGGCGCCACTCCTTGCTGTGGACGGTCACGCAATTCCCCAGCCCGGCGGTCATGAAATTCCCCAGGTGCTCGTGGTGAGGACGCCTGGTGGGTCGCGGGTCAGTCCCACCAGAGCACGACGAGCAGGTGGCGCTTGGCTGCGTCGAGGTAGAAGTCACGCAACGCGTTGAAGTGCTGAAGCAGGTACGCCCTCAGACCTCCGGTGATGGAGCCCACCTGGCCGATCAAGGATGCGGCGTCACGCTCGTCGGCCGGCAGGGCGGCGAGAAGGAGGGGCATGTCGATCTGGCCAAGCAGTTCGGAGACGCGTGCCACTTGAGAGGCAGCCAGGCCGGTGGGGACGTCCCCGAAGGGGGCTATGGCGTGTGGGTGAGTGTTGAGGAAGCCGAGGTCAAGAGCAGTGTCGCCGTCGGTGGCCTGGCGCAGAGCATCGCGATGGACCGCTTCGAGTCCGGCCACCTCGCCGACGCGTTTCAGCAGCGCCGGTGCCCAGTCCAGGTCCAGTACGTCGTACGCCGGTGGATCCCAGTGGGGATCGCGGTCCGATGACGCGGCGGCGGACTGACGGCAGGCGGCGAGATATCCCTCGGGGATGCGGGCGAGCTGCTGAGTAACGGCCATGACGGCAGTATCCCTGCCGCGTCTACCGGGTTTCGGGCTGCAGGCTTGGAGGCGCCCACGGTCGCCGTCCCCATGGGGACTCGTGACCGCCGGGGTGGGGAATTACGTGACGCTAAGAGCTCGTAACACGATCATGAATCGGGCTTGTTGAGGCGTCGCCAGCAGATGAGGCTGCAGGCGAGGGAGACGAACGCGTCGTGGAGTTCGGTGCGGCGTTCCCATCGGACGGCGAGTCGTTTGAACTGGTGGAGCAGGGCGAAGGTCTGTTCCACGACGTAGCGGAGCTTGCCCATGCCCTTGATGTTCGGGGCTCCCTTGCGGGAGATGACCGGCAGGATCCGGCGTTTTCGCAGCTCATCGCGGTTGGGGTTGGAGTCGTAGCCCTTGTCTCCGAGCAGGGCATCGGGACGTCGGCGGGGCCGGCCGGGTCGGCCTGCCACGGGTGGGATGCCGTCGACCAGGGCGAGGGTCTGGGTGACGTCGTTGAGGTTCGCCGCGGTCGTGATGACTTTGAGCGGGGTGCCGCGTCCGTCGCAGATCAGGTGGTGTTTGCTGCCCGTCTTCCGCCGGTCGACCGGCGACGGACCGGTGTCAGCTCCCCCTTTTTCGCCCGGACGTGGGATCCGTCCACGCATGCCCTGGACCAGTCGAGGCGGCCGGCCGCGTTCAGCTCGGAGAGGAGGATGCGGTGCAGCTGGTCGAAGACCCCTGCCTGCCGCCAACGCTCCAGTCTTCGCCAGCAGGTCTGTCCGGAGCCGAACCCCAGCTCAGGGGGCAGGAGTTGCCAGGCGATGTCGTTGCAGAGGACGTACAAGATGCCCTGCAGGCACAGGCGGTCAGCTACCGGCCGCGGCCCTGGTGACCTCGTCGGCCAGGGCGGCAGCAGCGGCTCGATCAGTGCCCACAAGTCGTCATCCACGATCCACGGCCGAGTACTCACACCATCCCGAACGGCCGAATCGTCACACCGGTCACGGCTGACCAGGACATCTCGGCAAGATCCTGTTACGAGCTCTAAGAGCCAAAACAGCCACTCTTCATATCTCGGCGACCACAGGAAGCGGAATTATTGCCACCGCCAATATCAAGCCACCCTGGCTGGCGCGGTCCACAAAAATAGATTCCTACACGACTAGAACGACCCTATGTTCGAACGATCATCGAGGCGGCTTCCTGTTGGCCCGCCTCGAAGTTCTTCGAATGAAGGGTCTAGTACGTGAAAGTGAATACAGCGTTCCGGTCTCTCGGGGCCGGGGCGTGTATAGCTGCGATTCTCCTGTCGGCCGCAACAGGTGCGGTGGCGCAGCCTTCCGCCCCTGGGCCTTCGGCTGGAGGACCGTCGCCCGATGCCGCCCCCTCTTGGACCGCAAAGGAAGCACAGGCTCTCCTGTCATCGAAGCGCATGGCAGCGGCCCAGCCGTGGAACCCGCAGGGCGGTAAGGAACCCACGGACCACACACTGGGATCCCGGTTTCCGACACAGAACGCGGAAGGTCCGGACACCGGGGTCCTGTTCCGCATGACAAAGAAGGGCCTGTACTTCTGCGGTGCGGGCGTCATCTCCAGTCCGCACCGCAACCTGCTTGCGACGGCTGCCGATTGCCTGACCGGAGACCCGGCGGACAAGCTCGCCTTTGCGCCGCAGGTCCTCAAGAGCGCCTCCGGCACCCTGGAGGTACCGAAGGGCGTCTACACCGTCAAGAGGCAGGGAAACCGGTCCCTCGTGTGGACCGGCTCCGACTCGGGCGGTGCCGCCGCGAGTGTCACTGTCGGCTTCGCCATGGTCGACACGGGCATCAAGGGCGACCAACTCGAGGACACGGTCCCCGGCCACCGACTGCTGACGGACGCCGGCCACACCCACAGGGGTGTTCGGGTCGCAGGCCACGGCGCCTGGGCCACGCGGCCGACCGAGGCATGCACCGGCGACACGTCCGAGGCGAACGTGGCAGGCGCCCCGAACCCGTACCTGCGGCTGGACTGCGGCCCGGCCGGTGCGGGAATCGCCGGGGGCTCGGTGTTCATCGCCGACTACGACGCAACGACACGCGTCGGCAACCTCATCGGCGTCTCGCAGCGCATCGCAGCTCCCGGAAACCCTTCCGCGATCCACAGTGCGTACTTTGACAACAGCGTCCAGGCCCTCTACGACGAGGCCGTGCGCGGCAGCAAGCCGACTGTGACACCGCCGATCACGCCGCCCGGCGCCTCCCCCTCGCAACCGGCCCCCCGCCCCAAGCCTTCCGGCACTCCCAGTCCTTCCCCCTTGCCCCCCAAGCAGTCGGATCCGGCGGCCCCTGAAGGCGACGGCCTCAAGGCGACGCCCGCACAGATCGCGGCCGCCAAGGAGGCCGAGGCGTACTGGACACCCGAACGCATCGCCAAAGCCACTCCCAAGGGCGCCAAGCAGTCCGCCCCAGGAGTGGCGCGAGAGAACGCCCTTGCCACAGTCGCACCTTCGCACTTCGACAACAATGGCATCGCGACGGTGGGCGTGTTCCTCATCAACGAGGATGACGATCCCCAGTCGGACCCGGGCGGACGCGACCAGTTCTGCTCGGCGAGTTCCGTGTCCTCGCCCACCAAGTCGCTCGTGCTCACGGCAGCACACTGCCTGAACGACAACGACCGCTGGAAGCGCCTCGCCTTCGCGCCCGGATGGAAGCCGGACCCTGCGGACTCGAACCGGGGGGTGGCACCGTACGGCATCTTCCCGATAGTGGCGGGGAAGCTCTACATCGACGGCAGGTACCTTAGCCAAGGGCCGTCCAAGGCGGACGATCTCGACTTCGCGTTCATGCGGGTCGGCCCCAACTCCAAGGGGCAGTTCCTGGAGAACGCCACCGGCATGGGCAATTCCCTCACCACTCTGTCGTCACAGCAGCTCAGCCAGAAGAACGTGAGCCTCTTCGGCTTCCCCGGAGGATCCAAGGCACCGCTCGTCTGCCCCTCGACGAACACCACCGGCTTCTCCGGGCGGTTCCTGAAGATCGCCTGCAAGGGCTACGCCGGCGGTGTGTCCGGCGGCCCCTTCCTTCGCAATTTCGACGGCAAGCGCGGAGACGTGATCGGCGTCATCGGCGGATGGAAGACCGGCGGCACCATCGACGACGAGTCCTACTCCTCCCAGTTCGACGCGGACATCATCCGCCTCTACAACCAGGCAGTGAACGACTACGAGCCCGACAAGCCCACCGGCGGGACCATGGGCACGGGAGACCTCTGGAAGCACGCCACCGGTGCCGTGTCCGGCTCCTTCCACACCAGCTCCCAGGAGTTCGGCGACTCTGACCTCGTCGTCAAATGGGACGACGGAGAGGTCACGCTGTACCCCGGCGACCAGAACTTCGGCTTCTACGCCGGCTGCAAGCCCGACGAACCCTGCGAGACGCAGCTGGCCGGGCCCAACGACATGTGGAAGAACTATGCGGACGTCATCACGGCAGGCGACTACGCGGGCACCAACGCCTACGACCTCATGGTCAAGTGGGTGGACGGCGAAGTCACCATCTACCCCGACGTCAGCCAGAACACCAAGCTCCCCACCGCGCTTGACCAGCACCTCCCCAACGAGATCAACGTCGCCGCGGCGGACTCGGTCTTCAAGTACGCCCGCGGGTTCGCCACCGGCAAGTACGGCGGCAACCAATGGCCCGATGACCTGATCGTCCGATGGAACGACGGCGAGGTCACCAAGTACACCGACATCGACGGCGCCGGACTGCACGCCGAAGAACAGCTCGCGGCGCCGAACGATCTCTGGAAGACCGCCAACCTCATCACCGGCGGCGACCTTGATGGCGACAGCAATGGCGCCACCCCCAACCACGACCTGCTGGTCGTATGGGCCAGCGGGAAGGTGAGCGTCTTCCCCGACGTGAACACAGGCCGGTTGCAGAACGAGAGCGTCGTCGCCTCAAGCTCGACATGGACCTATGCGCGGGTGATCGCCCTGGGCGAGTACGGCATGAACGACTGGGAAGACGACCTCTTCGTTCGCTGGTCGGACGGCGAGGTCACCGTGTACGGCAACACCCAGGCCGACGCGGTCGGCCGCGAGTACCAGCTCGTGCCACCAGCCGCAGCAGGCTTCACAGCCGCGGCAAACGGCGCTGTCCGTCCGGACGACCCCTGTGCCAAGGTGTGTGGACCAGAGCTGTACCGACGTAGCCACTAATTCCTCCTGACGGTGGGGGGCTTCGCCTGGACCGGAGCCCCCCACCGCACGAACCAAGGACACCTCCGTGCGCATACCGAAGCTCCTCGTCCTCCTGGCTGTCGCCACCGCTCTCGCCGGATGCACCGGGCAGGGGGAGGACCCTGCCCCCGAGGCGGTGTGGGAGCCGGACGACGCCCTGCAAAGGGCCCAAGCGGCCCTGAAGGACGATCACGCCTCAGCGCGACGTGTGCGGTTCGGTTCTCCCCACGTCGGTTCGGGCATGAACGAGAAACTGGAGACGAGCGGCGAGAAGCCCTACCGCCTCGATGTCGTCTGCGACAGCACGGACGTGCGCAAGGTGACGGTCTCCCTCACCCGGGAACCTTCGAAGAAAGAAGTCGACGTCACCTGCGCGGGTACCGCGCGCAAGCTCCCGGTACACATCAACTTCCCCGCCGGCCCACCCGTCACGATGACAGTCGCACCAGCGTCCGGCGACCCCATGGGCCTTATCGTCTGGGAGCTCAAAACCCTCGACCCCACGAATGTGCAGGGCTGTGCCAACGAGATCGTGGGCTGCTGACGGGCCCAGAGGAGCGGAGAGGCGTACCCCCGCGTGTTCGGCGGAGCTGAGGCGTGAGCTACGAGCTCATCTGGGAGCCTGAAGCGCCCAGGCGGAGTGGTTCGCCAAGGTTTAGACGGCGTCTGGTGGGTCTTACTGGGATGGTGGATCTGTTGCCGTTCAGGGCATGAGTCGGTCATGGTGCGTCGGCATGAACTGACGAAGCCCATCGCACCGTGGTCAATGGTGTGCTGTACCGGACACGGACCGGGATTCCCTGGCGTGACCTGCCCGAACACTACGGAACCTGGCAGACCGTTTACGAGCGCCACCCCCGCTGGTCGGCCGACGGCACCTGGCTGAAGATCCTGCGAGCGTTGCAGGCCGGCGTCGATGCCACTGCCCGGGACGCGGACGGCTCGTTGGCGGTCAACGTCGGCTCCACCAGCTGCCGGGCCCACCAGCACGCGGCCGGAGCCCGGCACACACCCCCGGCCGACCACCCCGAAGAGGGGGTGGCATCCGTGTGGACACAGAGGGCCGCGAGGCCTCCCGGGGCGGACTGACCACCTCATCAAAGAGCCATTAGCTTGTTTTTTAACCTGCTGCTGTGCCCTCAAGGGGTGCGTGGTGTACTGGTCGGCCGTCCGGCTTGTTGATGAAGGCGGCGTGAGACAGAACGCTACGGAGCGAGCATGTGGGACGGCCCCTTTTACCGAGTCAGACGTGACGGATACGAGATCTGCTTCGTGCCCGGTGCCGGGGAGGACCTCGACGAGGTCTGCAATGTGGACATGTGGGTCATCCGTGATGACGGCGATCGCTGGTCTGGAACCGTGTTCACTCTCGACGAGGTACACCGGATCATGGACCGTCAGCGGCAGGCTGGCGAACCAGAGGGCGACTACTGGTGGTGCTGGGATGGCCTCATCGTGCGCGACGCGGGTGTGCAGTCGATGGTCAAGGTCATCGACGGGCTCGTCGCCGCAGGCGAGCACGAGACAGTCCTTCGCCACGTTGGGCCCGAAGAGAACGCTTGATCTCGTTGACTCCCCGGCTGACCGAACGATGCCCCGAACGTGATCGCTCGTACGGGGATTCTGGGGACGTGAACACGGCCCCCGTCTGATCCTGTGCTCCGACCAAGAAGGCACTTGACCAGCGAAGGCCGTGGGGAATGAGTCTGCTGCATCACGATGGCCGGGACGAGGCATTCGACTTCACCTCCCACTTTCGGGAGGACTTCTACGGATGTCTGACCCGGCGCGCTGACACGCTGTTCGAGCTCTGCGACGCGATGCTCTGTGAGGACGGCCCGGTGACCTCGCCGGTCGATTTGACGTTGCTGGCCGAGCACCGGGGTGGGCATGGCGCGTTGTACGACGCGCTCAACCAGGGCTGCATCGACGCGGACAGGCTGCGTAAGGCACTGGCCGTGCTGCCGCAGCCGAAGGCCGCCGACGGGCGCCTGGTCCTGGCGGTCGATGTCTCGCCGTGGCTGCGTCCGGACGCGCCGACCAGCCTCGGCCCCCACGACGATGTCGCCGAGGTCACCGCCCGGCAGGTCCGCCGCGTCGTGAACGACTTGATCGGCCAGGGCCAGTGGGAGGACGGCGACCCGGACATCCTGGTCGTGTTCGACGCCGGCTACGACGCCCCGCGCATGGCCTACCTCCTTGCCGGCCTGCCCATCGAGGTGCTCGGACGGATGCGCTCGGACAGGGTCATGCGCCGTCCGACACCTACGCAACTGGAGTACGCGCTGGCCTACCCCCAGGGCGGGCGGCCGCCGAAGCACGGCAAGGAGTTCCGCTTCGCCAAACCGGACACGTGGGGCGAGCCCGACGCGGAGACCGTGCAGGTCACCGCCCTGCCTGTGGGGCCAGTTGCTCTCAAGACAGCTGGTGGCCCACAGAGACCCAAATCAGCCATTCCGTGTGACACCCCTTCCGGAGGCTGCGAAACCGCTGGCCGGGCACTGCCGGAAGTCCTAACGTCTCGTGAGTAATGCCTTGATCGCATCTTGGCCACCGGGAGGGGGGAACCGCGGACCAATTTCGGGCGCTGTGCCACACCATGGCGCTCCACGACCAGTTCCACTCTCTCACACGATCACGAGAAGCCACTTTCAACAGTCGGATTGAGTTCGACG
Source organism: Streptomyces sp. NPDC059564 (assembly GCF_042735575.1). Classification (NCBI taxonomy): domain Bacteria; kingdom Bacillati; phylum Actinomycetota; class Actinomycetes; order Kitasatosporales; family Streptomycetaceae; genus Streptomyces; species Streptomyces sp. NPDC059564. Next base: position 36,994 of record NZ_JBHWBP010000007.1, read on the forward strand.
CCAGAAGCGAAATGGGCAACACCAATCCGGCTCAGGGGGGAACGAATGAGAAAGTTCGCAACACTGGTCGCCGCTGCCGCAATTGTGGCATCATGCGCAACGCCATCCAGCGCCGACGGCGAATCTCCACAGCAGATGGATTTCGCAAATTCCGACCCGCAGCGCGCTTGCAAGTTAATCAACGACTCGGAATTTAAGTTCGCCATATATTATGGTTCCGGCCAGACTGGATCATGGCGAACCATCGGGTACAACGTGTACGACTTCTCCTCGGTTCAAGCAAGCTGGGACCTCAAGTACTATGCGCTCTGGTTCTGCGGAACCGGGGCTGGCACCCCTCCGCGCGGATATGGTGAAGGAATCAAGAACAACGCGGCCTCGGGCGACAACTGGCACTATAAATATTGGGCCAGGATTCACTTCAATCGAGGATTCAGTGGCCCTCGGGATGAACTGCCACCACTCAATGACACGCAATACCGGTTCAACTACGTCTACAACGAGAACGCGTCCTTCTCTTGGGGCTAAGCGACACCTGACTCAGGCATCCGAGGAGAAACAGAGTGAAGAATCGGACTGGAATCAAAAGTTTTGGCGTGCCTGCGGGTGCGGCCCTGATCGTCGTGGGATTGGGGATCGGTGGGTGGCAGGCACTGGAGAGCCAGAGTTCGTCCAGACAGGCATCCGGAAGCCCAGAGGTGGGGCCTGTGGCGGCAGCTGTCGTAGGGAAACCTGACGATGTAGCGACGTGGCGTCTTCCCCTTGAGGCGTATACCCCAGCAGCGGCAGACATCAAGAAGGTTGGCGCCGCACGTGACGTTCTGATCGACGCCTGCATGGCCTCCGCCGGATATCCCAACTGGACGCCTGCCCCAGATTTGCCACAGCTGGACGGCACCTCCCCCATGGATTCTCGCTACGGGGTACACAAGGCTGAACTGGCGGCAAAACGCGGATATCATCCGGACGAAGCCATCCAGAAGGAATACGATGCCGCAGTCAGTGTTGGCGCCGTTGACTCATCGGGCGCAGACCAGAAGGTCCTGATGAAGTGCGCAGGCGACGCTGACGCCAAGGCGCCCCAGCTGAAGAAATCAGCTTCGGCCTCACAGGTCGACGCGGACTCATTCCGGCAGTCACTCAAAGACCCGGAAGTCATTGATGTGTTTGCCAGATGGTCCTCATGCATGAAGTCCAAGGGATACAGCTATGCGACTCCCAAAGACGCGCATGACGACCCTCAGTTCATCGACAAGAATGTCGTCACCGAGCTGGAGATAGAGACCGCAGTAGCCGACGTGGCCTGCCGAAAGGAGCAGAAGGTAGAAAAAGTCTGGTTCGACGTCGAGACGCGACTGCAGCAACAAGCCATCAAGAAGGATCAGTCATCGCTTGAGGGTCTGAAGAAGACCAACCAAGCATCTGTGGTCAAATCATCCTCAGTGCTTTCGGATGCAGGGGATCAGAACTAAATGACGCAAGAGGCGGCCGGGACAGCTCATTCGTGAGTTGCCCCGGCCGCTCTCTTCGCAACCACCCCGATAGGCTTCATGGGAGTCATTCAAGTGAAAAGAAAAAAACGTATGCCCGGTCTATTCATCGGGCTCGTGCTCTCAACGCTCAGCGCGAGCCTGTTACAGGCACCCGCGGTGGCGCAGCCGAACCCCGGTGCTGCCGGTGGTCAACCAAGCCCCTCTTCCGCCACCCAGGGCCAGACCTCGGTGCCCGCCACGAAGCGGGACGGCACACTGGGCGAGGGCTGGCGTACCGCCGACGACCGGGCGGTCACCGTTATCGGCGACGCGTACGGGCTGCATGTCCTGGTCTCCGACAGCGGTAACGGTTACGAGTGGCGTGAAGCGGCCACGCTGCGGGAGGAGGGGCTGGAGGCGGACGCCTGGATAGGCAACGTCTGTGTGACGGGCTCGGGTAAACGCGCAGTGATCGCGTACGCACCGCGGGCCTTCACGAATACTCCGGCGTTGTTCGACCGGGGCGCTTTCGCTGCTGTTGTCGACCTCGAAACCCACATGGTGACAAAACTGAGCGAAACGGTGTCGCTCGCCTATTTCAACCCCGGCTGCGGCGCGGGGGAAGCGGCGGTCCTGACCCAGTCCGCCGACGCGGAGGCGGGCAAGACCCGACTGCTGCGGCTCGACGCGGCCACGGGCAAGGTAGCGGGTGAGGTGACCGTGCCAGGGGAGGCGACATCGGCCGTCCCCGTGGGCGATTCCGTGGTGACCGCCCTGGGCAGCAAACTCACCAGGATCACGCCCGACGGCACCCGGACACTGCTCGCAGAGACCTCCGGTCCGGCCTTCCGCATCCATCCCGATGCAAGTGGCGCCGTCGCCTTCCTGGACCGCGACCGAGAGAGCGTGCGGGTGCGCCGCGCCGCCGGCACCAAGGTGACCGAGCTCGCGCACGGCGGCCTCGGCACGGTGAGCCTGGCGGCCGGCACCCGGGGACGGCTCTTCATCACCGGGCAGCCCCAGGGCATCGGCTCGCTCCCGGCCGGGATCGCGAAGATCGCGGCGGACGCGGGCAGCGAGGTCTCCTCCGGCGGACGGCTGGTCGTCGACCAGGCGGTCTCCGCCGCGCTGCGCTCCCACGTGGCCGATCCCCTCACCGCACCGGACACCTCCGACGCACCTCCGTACAAGATCAAGGCGCACGTACCGGCGACCGGCAAGTCCGTGGACTTCGTCGTACCCGGCGCCGGGGAATCAGGCGACGACCAGCCCTCGCCCGCCCTCCCGGGCACCGCTGCCCCCAAGGCCGCGGGTTCCGGAGCAACCATGTCCGCCATGTCCGCGCAAGCGGCCGCGGCGGGCTCCTCCACCTCGACCGTGGACGCCGACCGCACCTGCTCGGTGCCGCGCAACGACCCCGCGCAGCAGGCCTTGCAGCCCACGCCCAACCAGGTCGAGTGGGCTGTGGACATGGCCATCCGGGGCAATCTCACCAGTGGCTGGATGACCCAGGGAGGCTGGCGCGCCCAAGACGGCCTCGGCTCCTCGGTCGCCCCGTCGGTGATGTTCCCCCAGTCCACGCTCATCGGTGGACCGGCCGGGGGCCGCATCCCCGCCCAGGTGCTCCTCGGCGTACTCGCCCAGGAGTCCAACCTGTGGCAGGCCTCCTACCACTCCCTCCCCGGGCAGACGGGCAACCCGCTGATCGGGAACTTCTACGGGACGAACATCTACCCAGGCACCCCCGGGTACGACCCGACGAAGATCTGGTCGATCAACTGGGCCAAAGCCGACTGCGGCTACGGGATGGGCCAGCAGACCGACGGCATGAGCGTTCCCGACCGCGTCCAAACCGGCAAGCCCCCCGCGATGTCCGCGGACAAACAGCGGGCCGTCGCCCTGGACTACGCCGCCAACATCGCGGTCGCGGCGCAGACCCTGGCCGACAAGTGGAGCGAGCTCCACATCCCCGGCCAAACCATCCAGATCAACAACGACGACCCCAAGTACATCGAGAACTGGTTCGCCGCGGTCTGGAACTACAACCTCGGCTTCAACAAGCCCGACAGCGGGGGCAAATGGGGTCTGGGCTGGCTCAACAACCCGGCCAACCCGAAGTACCCGGCCGACCGGAACGCCTTCCTGGACAACAACCACTACTCCGACGCCGCCACCCCGCAGAAGTGGCCGTACCCGGAGAAGGTGATGGGGTGGGCCGCCTACCCCATCGACACAGGACGGTCCTACAGTGACGCCGGCGAGCAGAACAGCGGAAACACCCACGGATACCAGGCCGCCTGGTGGAGTGACGCGGGAGCCCGCACGCGGGCGATCAAGCCGCCGCTCGACACATTCTGCAACGCGAGCAACGGCTGCAACGCGGGTAGCCCGCCGCAGTGCGCCGACGAGGCCTGCTACAAGCTGTACTGGTACCACGCCAACGCCTCGTGGAAGACCGCCTGCGCCGTCGAGTGCGGCAACGAGACGCTCACCTACAAGACGCTCCGGGCCGAACTGGGCCGCGGTAACTCCGGACTGCCCGACTGCACGACGTCGGGCCGGCTGCCGTCCAACGCCCTGATCATCGACGACGTGAGCGCGAGCACGCCGGCCCTGCGCAGCGACTGCTCCAAGTCGTGGACCAACTCGGGCACCATGTCCTGGAGCTTCGTCGACTCCCTGGGAACCTATGAGGGGAAGGAGGACCTCCACCAGGTGGGCGGTGGGTTCGGCGCCCACTTCTGGTTCGCCCACACCCGCAACAGCAGCAACCGCATCGACCAGATGAAGGTCACCGGCACCTGGACCCTGGGGAGCACCCTCAACCAGTGGAGCCGGGTCATGGTGCACCTACCCGACAACGGTGCCGAAACCCAGCAGGCCCACTACCGGATCGCCCTCGGCAACGGCATCGTCAAGGACCGCTACATCAACCAGCTCCACAAGGCCAACACCTGGCTCTCCCTGGGTGTGTACAACTTCAGCGGCACCCCCAGCGTGTCACTGAGCAACGAGACTGTCGACGGCACCGCCGACGACGACGTGGCCTGGGACGCCGTCGCCTTCCAGCCGCTGCCCGGCAAGCCGAAGAACATCGTGGCGTCGCTCGGGGACTCCTTCTCCTCCGGTGAGGGTTCCGGGTCCGTGGGGGGACCGGGCATCGGCTACTCGTGGGAGTCCGACACCGAACACGGCAAGGCCCGGTGGAACGCCTGCCGCCGCAGCGTCAACGCCTGGCCGCGCAAGCTCACCCCGCCCAACACCTCGACAGCGCTCGGAACGGCGAGCGATGCCTGGAGCACCGACGCCGAGCTGTCGTTCGTCGCCTGCTCGGGCGCGCAGACGTGGAACGTCCAGGGGGACGGCCTACCCGGATCCTGGAGCAATCGCGCGGCGATCGGCCGCTCGGAGGGACAGTTCCACGAGATCGCCCAGATCGACTCCGGTGCTCTCGACGAGAACACCACCCTGGTCACCGTGACGATCGGAGGCAATGACGAGGGAGCGTTCGTCGGAGCGGTCATGGAGTGTGCCGGCGCCGGGGACTGCGCCTCGGACGCGACCTTCATGCCGCGCTACAAAGCCCTGGCGGACAAGCTGACCGCCAGCCTCGGTTCACTGGTCAACAGCATCAAGGCCCGCGCCACCAATGCGACCATCGTGGTCATGGGCTACCCCGAACTCATGAGCCGGACCAGGGCCTGCATCGCGGCGGGTCTGTTCAACCTGAACGAGCAGAAGGCGCTCGGAGATCTCTCCAAGTACGTCAACGGGAGGCAGGCGGCGGCCGTCCAGGGGGTCCAGCGGGTCTCCTACGCCGACCCCGTCGCGACCTTCAGCAACCACGGCACCTGCGACAACGACGAGTGGATCAACGCCATCGTCGCGGGGCCCAACGGGAACGGGGACTTCCACAACGGAGACTTCCCCGACTCGGTGGGCAACAAGCCGTCGGCGTGCATGTGGGACGTCGCGGGCGGCACGTGCCTGAGCCGGGAGTCCTTCCACCCCAAGACCGCCGGAACCACGGGCTACGCGAAGGTGATGGAGCAGAAGCTGCGCGACATCGGATACGGCGCCATCTGATGGCCACTCAGCCCGGGGGCCGTACCCCGAGGACAGGGCGATACCTGTTCCTGGGGTGCGTCCTCCCCGTCCTGGTCCTCCTCGGCCTCGTCGGCGTGTTCCTCTGGCAGGTCGCCGAGCACGCCGGTCCGCAGTTCGGCAGCCCGAAGCCGGAGCCGGGGCGGGAGTCGCTCACCCCGGCCGAACGTGAGGCCGCCGAGCCCCGCAGAGCAGCCATGGAAACGCTGGCCAAGGAGCTCCAGGGGGAGTCCGGCCTGACCGAGGAACGACTCCTCGACCGCACGAAGGCAGCGCTCGCGCCGCCCTCGTCGGCACGGCTCGACGTCCGGGCCGCGAGCGGGGACCGGCCCACCGGAATCGGCCTGGGCGAAGGCCGGATCTGCATCACCGCCACGATCCGCCCGGGGGACGTGGACGTCAGGGCCGAAGGGCGCAACCCCGACGGTTCCTGCCTCCCGCAGGGCAGGTGATCGTCCGGCGGGCAGGGTAGAACGACCGAGCCTCTTGGCAGCCATGCCAGGAGGCTCGGTCGTCTCTGCCGCTCCGGCCCGCGAGGGCGCGGTTCAGGCCTCCGTGACCCCGCCGAGGAACGCGGCCCAGAACCGGGCATCACGGCCGACTCGCGGCCACCGTCCACCTTCGAGTCCCGGATGTGGACGGGGCCGGCCCTGACGGCAAGATTGAGTCGACGCCGACCTCGATCGCTGTTGCGCCCGTACCGGATGGCTCGTCGCCGGACTCGGCCGCCCGGCCGCAGTGGGTTGAGGAGGGGGGTGCGGCGCCCCAGCCCCGTCCCTGTCGCACATCAGCAACGTGCCCGCCGACCCCGGGCTCGCCACCGACCAGCTGCACGCGGCTTGTGGAAGCCCCCGGCTGCCGCAGGCGCGGCGCCGACTGCGGGACGCTGGGTTCACGCGTGCCGACGCAGGACGTGGACGGGCCGGATGCCGGGGTGCTCTTCCGGATCTCCAAGGGGACGGTCTACTTCTGCGGCGCGAGCGTCGTCTCCAGCGCGCACCGCAACCTTCTCGTGACGGCCGCCAACTGCTTGACCGGAGACGTCCAGGACAAGCTCGCACTCAGGCCGGCGCCATCGGCCGGGAGTACCAGCTCGTACCGTCGCACGGGGGTCGTCCGGTCGGATGGCACCCTGTGCCCTGGCTGCCAGTGCTGCCGCGGGCGGGGCTTGCCGCTCCAGGCCTGGTCGGCAGGCTCCGAGAGGCGTGCAGGGCCACTGGGCGGAGGCGGACCGGTACCCCGGGGCGGCCCGGGGTACGCCGAAGAGGGTGGGGGGAACGCTGCGTCGACACCCGGCGCGCAGAGCCGCTGTGGCGGCTATCCGAAGGGGTGCTGGCCTGCGATGGCGATGAGCTGGACGTCCATCTCATCGGCCTGCGCGCAGAGGATACTCGCGACCGTGCGCATCGTGTCCCCGTCCAGCCGGACCGGGGTCGCCTGGCCCGATGCCGTCCAAGCGATCTCGCCTGACTGCGCCTGCAGGTCGAACGCCTGCGCCATGTCGCGGAGCATCGCGGTGACGTCCTGCGCGGCCATGTACAGGTGCCCGTCGGCGCCCCGCCGCACTGGAGTCTCCGCGTCCGTGTACCGCCAGCCCATCTGTCTCACCCCGCTGAGATCACGCCCGACCAGGCGGTGTGTCCTCTGTCCGGTCCCATCTTGCTCTCACGGGCGCCGTCGGCGAAGGGATTCCGGCGGGAAGCGTGTCCGGGCCGGCGGTACGGGCCGCGCCTACGCGGTCTTGCGGCGGTGGCGGCCTGTGCCCACGACGAGGGCCGCGCCGAGTGCGAGGACCGTGCCCCCGCCGTCGAGTGCCCAGGCGGTCGCGGCGTCGGTCCCGGTCTCGGCGAGCGTTCCGCCGGTGCCGGTGCCGCCGCTGGTGGTGCCGCCCCTGTTGCCTTCCGCGGGCATGGAGCCACCGTTGGGCTTGGGGGTGTTGCCGTCGGTGCCGGTGTCCGTCGTGGAGCTGATCTCCGTCCGGTACTCGGGGGACTCGGAGTCGACGGTCTCGTCCGGGGAAGGCTCCCGCTCGAAGCCGCCCGCCTGGATGGCGACGTCTCCCGGCGGGGTGTCGCCGGCGAAGCGGAGGCGGAACTGGACCTCGTAGACCTCACCGGCGGCCACGGACCGGCTGCCGAGCCCAACGCCGAGGAGGGTCTCTCCGCCGTTCCCCGTCTTCAGCGGCTGCCAGCCCACGTTGCCGTTCGCGTCCTTGGCGTAGACCTCGGCAATGACCTGGGAGGGGTCTCACCGGGCGGCGTCCGGGCGGTACATGCGGAGGCCGAGGTCGTACTGCGTGAGGGCCTTCTTGCCCGTGTTGTCGACCCGGGCCGTCAGAGTGTGCCAGTCGCCGCCGGTCTTGAAAACCGTCGTGGCAGCGATGTCACCGTGGGTTCAAATCCCACACCCACCGCCAGGTCAGAGAAGTAGCAGGTCAGAGGGTGTGATCCCGTTCTGGGCCGCGACAATCACGTCGTGGTCTGCGGGCCGCGACTGTCGCCGATCATCGCCCAGGTACTGGAGGGCGACGACAACCTGCGTTTCCAGAAAGACCGGGCGTGGCACCTGGTCGATTTGAAGACGGAGGAGGTCTACCGATCGCCGATGGACGAAGACGGGTCGGCGGGCGACGTCGGGTACCTTGCCCGCCTCCCGCGCCTCGACGGCAGGGGGACGTTCATCTACATCGCCGGCATCCACGCCATCGGGGCCAACGGGGTGGTGCATTACCTCGAAAACCACCTGGCGGAGCTGTACCGGGAGGTCCGCACTCGTCGCTTCTCCACGCTGATTTCGTGCCGCTACGACCCCAAGACGCAGGAAGTCTTGGAGAGCAAGCGAGTCAGCCCCATCTACCGACACGAGGCATGACATGTATGTCAGCGTTGCGACCGAGCCTGGGGGATCAGCACCCAACGAGGACTGGGTGGGGGGCACCCCCTCCCTTGCCCTCGTGCTGGACGGCCTCAGTACTGCGGGACTAGACACCGGTTGCCGCCACGGCGTGCCCTGGTACGTCGCGCAACTCGGCGGCCACCTGGTGGCAGCGCTGGCGGCAACTGACCGGCCGCTCGCGGATGGGCTAGCCGAAGCTCTGGAGGGAGTGGCCAGGCTCCATCCCGAGTGCGACCTCAAGAATCCTGGGACCCCGTCGGCGACCGTGGCCATCCTTCGAGAGCTACCGGGCTACTTCGATCACCTCGTGCTCGCAGACTCGCCCATCGTTCTGGAGGGCACCGGCGGAGTGACAGTGCTGACAGACCTGCGGGTCGATGACGTCCGCCAGGACCTGCGGGCCGAGACGGAACAGTTCCAGACAGGTACGCCGGAGCACCGCGCGAGCGTCGCCAGGCTCGTAGCTGCCCAGAGGAAGATCCGGAACACCCCGGAGGGCTACTGGGTGGCCGCAGCGGCACCTGAAGCTGCCTCGCACGCACTGACAGGCACTGTCGCCGCTGCCGACGTGCGGTCGGCGGCCGTCATGTCGGATGGCGTCTCGCGGCTGGTCACCGAGTATCGGATGGCTAGCTGGGAAGCTCTGCTCGACCAGCTCAGGGGGAACGGGCCAGCAGCCCTCATCCGCACGGTTCGCGAAGTGGAAGCGACCGACCCCCACGGCCAGCGCTGGCCCCGCTACAAGGCCGGAGATGATGCGGCGGTCGCCTTCTGCTCCTTCGCCTAAGACCACGCGGGGAAGGTCCCGCATGCCGCTGAGCAGACCAAAGCCATCCCCGCAGGCGCGGGGAGCAGGGCTGGCACAGCTACGTCATCTGCGTCGACTGGGGTTCATCCCCGCGTGCGCGAGGACCATGTTGAGCGCGTTCCCACGAAGAATCTCAAGCAGGGATCATCCCCCATGTGCAGGGGCGCAGTCATCGGTGATGACCTCGACGGTCCCCGGGACGGGTTCATCCCTCCGCGCGCGGGGAGCAGAAGGTCATCCGCTGCGGCGAGTCGATCGCCCAGGGTTCATCCCCCGCGTGCGCGGGGAGCGGCTCGCCATCGTCGAGTTCCTCGGCCCCTGCCGGGGTTCATCCCCGCGTGCGCAGGGAGCAGCTTTCTGACCTGGAACTCTACTTGGGCTACCAAGCCTTCTGCTTCACTTCCGCAGAATCCGGCAAGAGGCAGATCTGCGATATACGCCCCCACGTTTCGCTGCCTATCCGTCCGAGCTAGCAGCGCTCTGGCCGCATGCTCAGCGCCAGATGCGGTTTGGCTCCCTGACGGCAGCGCTTGACGGCAACGTCCACGAACGATGGCAACCACCCAAGCCCTCCCAGTGCAGACTCCTCGCCCCCAGACATCGCAGGTCAGAGGAGGGGAAGAACTCCTGGTGCAGGGCAGCCTCACTCAGCACCACCCACACCAGTGGCGGGTTCTCGCGCTCCAGGAGCGGCTGATCTTCGAGGGGGAATCACGGAGGGCTCAGCCATGCTCATCTCTCTCCTCCTCTGGCCAGCCGGACCGCGGCTGTCGGGCGATGGAGCCAGAGGTCCAGACGAGGACTCAGACGGGTGGCCGGCCGGCTATCTGCCTTATGGAGTGCCGCTCCTATGCTCAAATGCCGGGATCTTTGAAAGTGCTGCAAAGAGACGATCGGGCCGGATAACGTCCCAGCTCAGAAAGCCTGCTCCCCGCACCCGCGGAGATGACCCCGACAGCCGCCCGCAGCCACTCGCGGAGCAGCCCTGCTCCCCGCACCCGCGGGGATGAACCCCAGACCCAGCAGCCGTGGACCCGCGAGGGCGGCTGCTCCCCGCACCCGCGGGGATGAACCCCACTTGTTCGCATGGCTGTGCGCCGAGACCTTCTGCTTTCCGCACCCGCGGGGATGAACCCAAGGCGGAGCTGATCGAGGGCGCGCACGCGGACTGCTCCCCGCATCCGCGGGGATGAACCCGTGGTGGTTACCTTCGAGGGCAGCATGGCTGACCTGCTCCCCGCACCCGCTGGGATGAACCCCTGCACAGACACCCGCCAGCCACACAACCGGACTGCTCCCTGCACCTGCGGGGATGAACCCGTCTTGGCGCCCGCGATGGTCTGCGTCCCGGTCTGCTCCCCGCACCCGCGGGAATGAACCCTCCGGTAGGTACCAGGGCTCCGCCGGGTAGTACTGATCCCCGCCGCGGGACGACAAGCACCCGTGTCGCTGGCGGGTCGGTTGTCCTGTGGTCTTTGTCCAGTGTGGTGACGGCCTCCTCGGCTCACCGCCGTGCAAGCACTGTGTCTGGGCTGCCGCACAGCCGCGACCCCATGTACGGCCATGCGGTTAGTTGGAAAGCGTTTTGCGGCAACCCGGGCCTGGTGACGGACCCACCGAATGATCATGGCTGTGGCCAACCTCTGGCCAGCATGACTGCCGACGAGTGGACGTGAGAGCCAAAGGCCCAGGTGGGAGCGTTGGGGAATTACGCCACGCGATCGGTCTTGAAGCCGTCCCGGGGCACACCGGCAACGGTGAGCCGGGGGCCTTCGAGGAACACATGGCCGGACGCGGCTCGCCTGATCCACGAACCGTGGCTGACGTCCTCCGAGTGGACCGAGCCCTCACCCCAGCCGTTCTGGCCCGAGGTGCGCAGGGAGATCTCGTGCGCCGCGGTGTTCCTGTCGAACATCATCCGGAGCTTGAGGTCGAAGGTCTCGTTCTCCTCGACGTCGACGGTGGCGAGCCGCTGCGTCCACACCTCCTCCGAACCGTCGGAGACGACCGGGTGCCAGCCCCACCTCCCGGTGCGATCGGGGCGCACACCTCCGGCTCGACGTCTCCTTACTTGAGGAACCCGCCCTTCACCCAGAGCGTCAGATCCAGCTGGTAGTCGTCGATGGCCTCGTGCCCGGTGTTATCGACGCGCATGGAGAACTCGCGCCAGTCCTGCCCCGTCCGGAAGCCGTCCCGCGGGAGCCCCTGCAGGCCGAGCTTCGGACCGGTGAAGACCGGGGTCTCCGCACCACCGCCCGTGCCACCGCCCTCGCCGACCACGCTGTCGAACCAGGTGAAGCGGGAGGTCACCCGGCTGCCGTCCTGGCTCCGGCCCTCGCCGCCTACGTAGACCTCGATCGGGGCGGCCGGGCTGTTCGCCGTGAAGGCCAGGCGCACCTCCACCGTGTACACCTCGTCCGGGGCGATGGCGCGCTCGCCCAGTTCGACCTCGTAGACCGTCTCGCCGCGGTCGAGTCGGAGGGTGACAGGCTGCCAGGTGCCGTTCGGCAGGCGGCGCTCGGCCTTGATGTGCTGGGGCTTCACGATCCCGTCGTACTGCGAGATTCCGACGGCCGGGACGTACGAGGCGAGGGCCCCACCGCCCCGGTTGTCGACGGTCACCGTGAGCTGCACCGGGCTGCCGCCGGGCTTGAAGTTCTTCGGAACGCCCTGCATCGAAACCTTCGGGCCCGCCGCGGAAGCGCGGGTGGCATCGGCGGTCTTCTGCTCTGCCTTGCCCGCGGGAGCCGGCTGAGCAGCGGCCTTCGGCTCGCCTGCTGAGGGCTTCGACTGGTCGGGCGCCCCCGTGCCCGGCGCTTCGTCCCTGAGTGCCGCGTCCGGCGCGGTGACGGCGGGCTTCTCCTACGCCATCGCGAGCGTGGCGGCCAGTACCGTCGGGCCGACCGCCGCGGCGGCGGCCACAACTGCCATGCGCTTGAAGTTGATTGGTTCCCCACCATGTTTCCGGGCGCGAGTGCCCGGCCCACCCCAACACGATTTTTGAACGCGCTCAGGCTACGTGGTCACAGCCCGAAGTCCTGCGGGGGTTGACCATGTTGCTGGTGCGGCGACTTTGCGTTGGAGGATGGAGAAGAAGATCTCTATCTGGTTGGTCCAGGAGGCGTGGACCGGGGTGTGGACCATGACGGCGTTGGGAAACGCCTTGGCCAGGCGGTCGATGGCGGCCTTGCCGCGGTGGGAGGAGCCGTTGTCGACGATCCAGAGGACGCGTTTCGCGCTGGCGTAGGGCTCGCTGGTCATGACCTGGGTGACCAGGTTCATGAAGGGCACGATGCCGGTGGTGGGCTCGCAGCGCGCGAGGACGCGGGCGTGGTGGACGTCGTAGGCGGCGAGGTAGGCCAGGGCGCCGCCGCGTCGGTACTCGTGGTGACCCGCATGCAGGTCTGGGTCGTCGAGCGCTGGATCACGCCATTCTGCTGCCGCCATATACCACCGGCCCCATACGGCCTGCGGTCTGCACCGGGGGTCGGCGGCCACCTCAACTGCCCCATCTCTTCAATTGGATTGTCGACTGGCGGTACCTCGTTGCACCTCAAAGACTGATCCCGGTCAGCCTCGCGCCGTGGCATCGCAGACCGGCCGCAAAATCGCGAACGTTAGTCTGATTCTCGAAGTAGGCTCCCACCGTCACCACGCGGCTCCTGCGCCACACCATGGGCCCAGTGCGTCATCGGGCGGCTGTGGTCAGGAGCTGCGCATCTTCGCAACTGGGGGGTCAGTGAAGAGAACCGTGAAATCCGCGATCGGAATCGGCGCAGCCGGTCTGGCGCTGCTTACCGTCACCGCGCCAGGAGCCCAAGCCGAGCCCGTACCAGCGCAGCACACCGAGGTCCAGATCGCCGCGATGGATCCTGAGCAGCGGGGGAAGCTGCTGGAGCCGCTGCGGCATCTCGCCGATGCCGTCGACACTGCGGGCAAGGCCAAGCAGTCCGACACGTACGCGGGCGTGCGCATCGATGCCCCGCACAACGTGGTGCATGTCTACCTGACCGATCCGTCCCGCGCAGCGAAGCTCATCGCGGCGGCCCGGCAGACTGATGTCGGCATCGACACGAAGAAGATCGTCGTCGAGCAGGTCCGCTACACCCTCGACGCCCTGCACGAGGCCCGGGACAAGCTGTTCGCCAAGTCCGCGGCGAGGAGCCTCCCCTACGAGATTCACTCAGTGGCGGTCAATGCTGAGGGGTCCTCACTCGATGTGGCAGTCGATGCTCCGGCCACGGCCATCGCCAGCACCCCGAAGGCTCTGAACGCCGGCGACGTGCCGCTGAACTTCATGCAGGGCCAGAAGATCGCGCCCGCCAGCTGGGCCGACATCAAGTGGCACGACAGCAGCCCGTTCATCGCCGGAGACGTGATCACGAACGGCGGCTCCTACTGCTCGGCCGGCCTGCCCGCCGTCCGCAAGAGCGACAACGTCCGTGTCATGGTGACCGCCGGGCACTGCTTCAACGACGGAGAGCGGATCTACACCGGAGCGGGCCCGACTCCCGCGTTCGGCCACTTCTACGACGGCCTGAACAGCCAGATCGGAAACTACGTCGGCACCGTCTCCGGCCTCGCCACCAACTGGGACGCCGAAATGCTCATCGGCGCCGACAACAACGCCGACGTAAGCGAGTCCACCGGCTACGCACCGGTGACGAGCTACGCCTACTCGCACAACGGTGACCCCGACGTGTGCCAGAGCGGTGCGGCATCCTTCTTCATGCAGCAAGGCACTGTCTGCGGCATCCGGGTCATCAACGATGACATCACCTACTCCATGGACAACGGCTGGACCGCGAGGGGGGTTCAGGGCACCCGGCTTCCGAACGCCCAATGGACCGTCGCCCACGGCGACAGCGGCACCATGGTCTTCACCAAGACCGGTTCCACACGCCAGGCCCGCGGGGTCGTCTCTGCCCTCTCCAGCCCGTACCAGACCTACGCCGGCAACTACGTCTACTGGACCGAGGCCACGGACATCTTCAACCACTTCGGTCTGAAGCTGAACCCGACCACGTAACTCGGCAGTGAAGGCGGGTGGCGATCCTGAAGGAGGCCACCCGCCCTCACGCGCTGCTGTCCCTGCAGGAACCGGGAGCAAGCCTGATGCGTCACACCGGCATGAATCCACGCTCACTTCGCGCGCGGGCAACCCTGGCGGCCCTGGTCGGCGCTTTCGCACTCGGTGGCTGTGGGCAAGCCGGCCAAGGCGGCATCCCGGAGTCAGGGCCCTCCTCAGCCTCCCAGCCCATCACGAAAGCGACCACCATCAGCGCGGACGGCCGGACCCTCACGACGGTCATTCCGGTGGGGGGCTGCCAGAAGGGCAGGCTCTCAGGGACCGAGACCGACACCGCGGTCTCCCTGACCTTGACGCTCACGACAGATGAGAAGAAGGGGGAAGCCTGCACGGCGAACATCAGACTGGAGCCGGTGAGTTTCACGCTCGAGAAACCGCTGGATGCCCGCAAAGTCGTTGATCGAGCGACAGGCAACCCGCTCCCCATCACACAGCCATAGAGGTCCGATCCTGAGACTGCCCGGTGGTGGCGAGCTGCCGCTGACCCGCATGTCCTCCCAGATCGTCCGGCCACGGCCGCCAGGAGGGCTGGCGCGGTTGGCCGCCCTCAGCCTCCTGGCCCTCTGGATCGGCGACGCTGCGTCCTGCCCGGGGCGGACGGCGTCCACGTGCGGGGAGTCGAACTGCCCCCGGCCAGGTCCGTGACCTCGGCGCCTTCCTGGGACTCCTCCACGCCGCCCTCCACGGCCAGCCGCCAGGCCCGCTCCCGGACGTCCCGCCGAGGCGAAGGCCGTGCAGCCGGATCCCGCCATGGCCGCAGCCGACGTCCTCACCGCGAAGCTCGGGGCGGGCACGGATTTCCAGGAGACGGCCGCGTCGTCCACGCCCACACCCTGGCCAAGAACGGCAAACACCGAGCTGCCCTGGCCGCTGCCGAGCACGCCCGCACTCTACTGACCAGCGCCCCGGGCGACGAAGTGCCGTTCTGGGCGCTGGCCTGGGGACCGCCGGCTGCGTCGGTGTACTCCCGCACCGCAAAGGTGCACGAGACCCTGGGCGACCACCGGGCCGCCGCCGACCACTACGCGCCGGCCGCCACAGCCCGGCCGGCCGATACGTACGCGCGGATCGTCGCCCTGGACCTGGTGGCGGGTGCCGAGATGCACCTCAAACGCGGCAGCATCGAACAGGCGTGCACCACCTGGCATCGGGCCATCGACCACATGGGCGGAGTCCGATCGGTCCGGACCCGCAAGGCCGTCTCACGCATGCGCGGCGACCTCGCACGCTTCCGCGCCCGCGGCCTACGGTGTGTAGCCGAACTCGACGAACGTGGACGCGGTTTCCTCGCCGGCGCCTGAACTGCCCCGCCGCGCCTCAACGCCCGGCGGTGTAGCGACGGACGACCGGCTCCAGGTAGTCCGCATGCGGCCCGGTCAGGCCGGCCAGCTCATCCGGTGAGCGCACCAGCGCAATGCTGTCGAGTTCGGGCTCACACCCCTGGGCCCGCTCGGCTGCCGCCGCGGTGGCGAAAGCCGCGCGCACCGCTGCCTCGGGAAGAGCCGGAGCAAGGTAGGTCAGGCCGACACTGCTGTTTTCCCCACGGGTAACGACCCACAGCCCCAGCGTCTCGGGGGCCGCGCCGATCCCCAGTTCCTCGACCAGCTCCCGCGCCGCCTGGCCCGCCAGTCCCCACTCGTCCAGCACCTCGCCGTCCTGGGGCGGCTCCACGGAACCACCCGGCAGCTGCCAGCGGCCCGGCGCAGCCGTGGAGGACGACATCCTGACCGCCAGCACACGGCCGTCATCGGCCGGCTGGACGACATTCACGAACAACGACGGCAACGCCGTGGCGCCGGGAACGCGACGCAGCGCGTAATGCCGGTAGGTGACCCGCACCCAGGACAGGAAAAGGATGCGCGGGCCCGTCCGCTCCAGCCCGGCACAGGCCACCACGGGCCCGTCGAACAGGGCCGGGTTGGCCTGGACCGCCTGGTCCCAAACCCGGTCTCTGGCCAGAGCATCCGACTGTGACAGCTTCGGCTCCTCCACCTCCGCGAGCCGGAGCCGTTCGACGTCAAAGAGGTCAACACCCGCCGGGGGCAGCGTCTCGGTCACCGGCCCAGCGTAAAACCCCGGAGCCTCTCCGGATGACCCAGTTGGATATAACTCTGCCGCCATCGGGCGCGCGCCAACGTTAAAGGTCAGGCCTCGGCGGCCTGGGCCGGGCGTTCGGAGCGGTCGGTCTTGCGGCCTCGGCTGCCGGCGGCCAGCGTGGTCGGGTCGACTGCTTCTGCGGGGGCACCGGTGGCGCAGAGGCCGTCGGGGACGGTGTCGCGGTCGTGGGGCAGGAGCCAGAAGAGGCGGCGGCGGAAGGTGCCGCTGGAGCGTGAGGGTTTGGCCTGGCTGCTGAGCTGTGCGTAGCCGACGAGGCGGCCGTCGCGGTGGTAGGCGGGCTTGCCTCGGCGGGTGGGAAGACGGTCGAGGGACTGGCGGACGTAGTCGAGTTCGGTGATGTCCTCGAGCCAGATGAGGTCGACTTCGTGGTGGATCTCGTCGTCAGAGATGAGGGAGCTCACGCGTTCTCCTCCTCTGCCAGCAAGCCGATGCCGGGATAGTACTTCTTCGAGTTAGACAAGATCATTTCTTTGGGTGAGGCCAGACCTACGAGCTCGCGTGCCCGTGCCGCGAAGGCGCGGGAGGAGATGGTGGGCGCGCCTTCGTTCTGGCACCAGGTGCGGTAGACGTTGTAGAGACGGGCCTGCTCGGCCCGGTGGTCGGTGTGGAAGGTGCAGCGCTCCTCGAAGAAGCGGCCGGTGTGGTCTTCGGTTTCCGCGTAGGCGGTGGTGGCGATGCGGACGGGGGCGGGGCCGGTCAGGTCCTTCTCGCCGGCGAGGTAGCGGCGGGCTCCGTCGATGAGCCAGGCGAGGATGCCCGGGCCTTCTTCGGTGACGAGGATGTCGGCCAGGTTGTCGATCTTCCGGTCGTCGCGGACGACGTTCTCGAACGGGACCAGGCGCATGCGGCGCCAGAACGCGAAGCCTCCCGTGCCGACCTCGGGGCGGTGGTTTCCGATGAGCCACAGTTTGTGGGTGGGGGCGAAGGAGAAGAAGTCCTGGCGCATCCGGCGGGCCTTGACCCGGTCTCCGCCCGTGAGGAGTTTGACGCGGGCCTCGTCGAACTTGTCGCCGGGCTTGACCTCCGAGCAGACGATCACCCGCCGTCCGTGGAGCTCGGCGAGCTCGGTGGGGTGGCCGTCGAAGGTACGGGCCATCAGGAAGCCGGGCGGGGCCGCGTCCGCGTAATCGCCCAGGAGCTTCATCAGGACGTCCAGGAGGACGGACTTGCCGTTGCGGCCTGTGCCGAAGAGGAACGGCATGACCTGCGCGCCGACATCGCCGGTGATGGAGTAGCCGAGCATCAGGTGCAGGAAGTCGATCATCTCCCGGCCTTCGGCATCGCCGCCGAAGGTGTCGGCGAGGAACCGGTCCCAGCGCGGCGTGGGCTGCGACTTCGGGCCGGTGGACGTCGAGCGGGAATGGAAGTCCTTGTCCGGCTGCGGGGTGCGGACGAGCCCGGTGTGGAGGTCGACGATCCCGGACGGGGTACACAGGGCGTAGGGATCGGCGTCCAGGAGTTCCGCGCGCAGGACCATGCCCGGGGCGGCCTTCGCCTGGGTGAGCATCGCGTTCATACCGGAAGTGCTCAGTGCCCGGCGCCGGTGCTTGTGGAGGGCCTGGTCGCTGTGGACGCCTCGCGGGTCGGTGGTCGCGATGGCTTCGGCGAGGTCACCGGCCGCCCAGACAACGGTGTCGTCCTCATCAGCCTGCCAGCGAGTGGCATCCCACCTGAACCAGCCCAGCCCGGGCACGTACTGATAGTCGCGCGCGTAGAGGCGCACGAAGAGCTTGGCATTGCCTCGGTCGGTGAGGGTGTCGGGGAGGAGGCCCGCGGGAGTGGCGTGCGCTGGTGCGGCGCTGGGGGCGGGTACGGGTGCAGGCCTGCTCTGGGCGAGGATCTGGGCGGCGACGGCCTCGGGGTCGAAGGCATAGCGGGAGCCGTGCGTACCGGTGGTCAGGCTCATCGACGGTCTCCAAGGTGCAGGGGGCGCTGAGCGCCGGCGGTCATGCCGCTGCGGATGATCTGGCCGGCACGGCGGTCCTGGCCGGGGCGGGCGGCTTCCGCCGTCTCGCGCAGGGCCTGCTCTGCAGCGGAATCGGTGAGGTGGCCCGCGGCGGCGAGTCCGCCAAGGGTGTAGGCCGCCCGGTTCAGCTTCTCCGTGAACCCGACCCCCTCCGGGAGTTGGGAGCAGGCCGCGACGTCGGAAAGGAGCGCGGCGAGGAGACGGGAGGTGCGGTCCAGGCCCCCGCCGGCGGCGAGGACGGCCTGACGCGCCCGCGGCGGTACCCGCCGGGGGGTCGCGGCGGCGGGCTCGGCCAGGTGGCCGGTGCGCCGCAGCTCCTCGGCGAGCCAGGCGGGTAGCGGGGCGGGCCGTAGTGCGGTGCCGACGGGCCGGTAGGTGCCGGCGGTGGTCGTCGTACCGGGGGCGATGATGTAGCCGCCGTGGGCGCGTACGTCGACCTGCCAGGCCAGGGCGCGCCTGCCGGAGCCGGTGGAGCACTGCCAGCGGCGGCCGTCCGTGACCCCGTACCAGACGTGCATGCCGCCGGAGGGAGTACGGACACGCAGGGTGGAGGCGTCCTCGGCCGGGGATGTGTGGCCACGCAGCGCCGCGAGTACAGCGAGGGACTGGTAGCCGGTGGTCAGGCCGGACAGGTCGATGTGCTCGCCGACGGGGATGCCGGGCAGGATCCTGTCGCGCGGAGGGAGTTCGCCGAAGTGGGCGTCGATGTCGATGACGACCAGGCCGGCCGGCCCGCAGGCGACGCCGACTCCCGGGGACGGGGTACGTCCCCACCATCGTTCGATACGGCGGCCGTCGAGGGTCGCGGCGTGGAAGCCGTGGCACCAGCGGCCGGCGGGCAGGCAGGGACAGCCGCTGTGGGTATGGCCCGGGGTGGCGCAGTCGCGGCAGTTCGCGGCAGGGGTCTTGCGGCCGGGGGTGAGGGGGAGCACGGGCCAGCCGCCTGCGACGCACCAGCGGGCCAGCCGGAGACCGTCGACTGGGCGCTCAGGCATCGGTTGTCCTGAGTCGCTGCGGGAAGACCGCAGTTCAGCGGGCATCTCATCCCCCTCGGAGCGACTGAAGCGACTGAAGTTTCACCTATGTCCCGCACACACGCGCCTGGCGCTCCCTCTCACTTCGGGTCGGCGGTCCGTACGAACGCCAGCTCCTGGGCCGTCAGGGGCGGTCCGCTCAGGGGCGGGCGCAGAGGGCCGCGCAGGGCACCGAGGAGGACGCGCGGCTTGACCAGGGTGGTCAGCGGGGCCTGGAGGGAGGTGACGTCGAAGAAGTCCTTGGTCATGGTGAAGCTGCCGCAGCACGTGTTCAGCAGGCGATAGGTGTAGCCGGACAGGACCTTGTCCTTGCGCGTCGGGGTGTTCTGGGCACTTCCCTTGACTCCCGGATAGAAAACGTCGTGTCCGAGTGCCAGGTCCCAGGCTGCCGCGACCGGTTTGGCCATGGCCTTCTGGACTCGTCGCGCGAGGTGGGGCGCGTCGACTCCGTCGGCTGCCGCAAGGTCGCGGAGCGCGAGCGCGGCCTGGGCGGCCACGGACATGGCGTGCCCGTAGATGGGGTTGAACGCCGCCAGGGCGTCGCCGAGGACGACGAACCGTTCCGGCCAGTTCCTGACGTGTTCGAAGTAGCGGCGGGTGTTGCGGGTGCTGCGGTTGACCGTGACGTCGGTCAGCGGCTCCAATCCGGAGATGATCTCGCCGATGATGGGGTGGCGCAGCCCGCGGGCGAACGGCTCGAAGTCTTCGCTGTTGGCCGTGGGCTCGCCTCCTCTGGTTCCGGCTGTGGTGACGATCCACTGGCCGTGTTCGATGGGGAGGATGCTGGCGCTCTGACCGGGGCGTGCCGTCCGGGGGTCGGACTGCACGACGACCAAGGGGAACCCGGCCGTTCCTTCCGGTGCGCGGAAGACACGGGTGGCGTACGTCAGGCCCAGGTCCAGGGAGCGCTCGGGTGCGGGTTTGACCCCCAGCTCCGCCAGGTGACGCGGGGCCCGCGAGCCCCGCCCGCTCGCGTCGACGATGAAGTCGGCTTCCAGGGCTGCTTCCCGGCCGTCGGCCCCCCTGATGCGAACGCCGGTGACGCGGGCGGCCGTGCCGGTGAGGCCCTCGACGCGGGTGCGCTGGAGGACGGTCACCCTCGTGTCGGCCAGTACGAGGTCGCGTACGACGTGGTCCAGCAGGTTGCGGCTGCACGCGATCAGGAAGGCGGTCTCGGCTCTCCAGCGGCGGAGCCAGCCCTCGGGAGTGAATCCGACCATGCCGGTGGGTATCGGGATACGGTTGGCACCGGCGGCCATCCATCGGTCGGTGACACCGGGCAGAAGGGCTTCGGCAGCGTGTACTCCGCTGCTCCAGAACATGTGTGCGTGGCTTGCCTGGGGAAGTCCCTTACGGGGGCCGGGGCCGGGCGGCAGTTCGTCGTTCTCGACGATGAGGACCTCGTCCACCACCTCGCGCAACGCGGCGGCTGCCAGAGTTCCGGCCAGACCGCCGCCGATGACGATGGCCCGGCGCCGTACCGCCACCGTGGGGGTGTTGCTGGGGTGGGTCATGTGGCTGCTCTCTCGCGGGCCGCCGAGGTCGGGCGGCATCGTTGTCGGAAGAAGGGGGCCACCCCGGACCCGAACAGGACGGATGGCGTGTGAAGGGTGTGGTGACAGGTCGGGTCAGTCAGCCATCCGCGCTGCCCAGGCGTGTCGGCGGAGTTTCGGTGAGTGGTCCGACGAGGTCGGCGGTCCCCTGGACGGGCGATGGCCGCCCCGATTCCCGGCCGGAGGTCTTCTCGAGAGCAGCCAGGACGCGCAGGGCGTCCGAGAGTCGCAGGAGTTGTTCGTCGTCGCCCGAGAGCATGTCCTCGATGCTGCATTCCCCTTGGTCGTCCTGGGTACCGCGCAAGGCGTCGAGCGCCGCGCCCACCAGGGCGACGTGGTGTGCCGCATCCGGTTTCAGTGCGCTGGGGAGCGCGTCCGCCTGTCTCTCATCATCCGTGTGGCGACCGAGACGGGGCGCGATCAGCCGGAGGCCGTCGCGGATATCGCAGGTCCGGCGCAGCTGGCGCTTGCCGAGCGAGGAGCTCCAGGGAATGCGCACCAGTTCGTACGGGGTCACCGCGCGCGCGGTCAGCCACAGCGGGCGCAGGCGCCGGTACTGGGACCACCGACGCCACAGACCCATCACGCCCTGGCTCGCGGAGGGCAGGGCGAGGCCGATGCACTGAAGGAGCGAGGCCAGTGAGGACACCGTCGGGGCGACGGTGGTGCTGACGCCGTCCCAGTCGTGGCCGGTCCATCGCGCGCCGATGGCCAGGAGCTTGCACGCGACGTAGCCCATGCTCAGGACCGAGCCGGTCACGATGAGGAGCAGCCCGTTCCGTAGGAGGCCCGAGATCTCACGGGACCAGCGCCAGCACAGGCGGGCCAGAACCAGGTTCGCCAGCCCGTAGGCCAGTACGTAGAGGACGACCATCTCCCGGAGGTACGGGGTGGTGGCGTAGTAGGTGTCGAAATCCCGGAGGCGTTCCTCGGACGGGTCTCCGAGGGCGAACAGGGTGAACTGTGTCGCGATCACCGCTCCGTAAATGCAGACACACCAGCGCGTGGCAGCGCGGCGCCGGTCCTCCGGGCCTCCGCGCCAGGTGATGGTGAGGTTGATGAGCGCTGCGCTGGCGGCGGTGACGATGCCGTAGACCAGCGGAACCGAGAAGTTGGGGATGCCCGTGAGCGCGTTCACCTGGGAGATCGTCGGCGGCGCCGCGAAGAAGAAGATGGCGGCGCCCAGCGGCAGGAGCAGGGATACGGAACGGACGAGGGGATCGCGCCAGTGTCTGACGAGGTCGGGCGCCCTCAGGGCGAAGGCGGCGCAGAGGACACCGACGAGAAGGTAGAAGTAGACGGTGGTCATGCGTGCTCCCTCTCCGGGATCGACCTGCCCTGATCCCCGGAAAGGAGGATCCGGGCCAGCGCGTGCGAGATCCGTACGAGATCGCGCTTTTCACCGGGTTCCGGCTGGAGTTCCCGGGAGGACGCGATCACGCGGCGCTCGGGGTCGGCACGCAGCGCGTCGACCGCCGCGATGACCATGACCGCGTCCGCGGCCGCGGCGGCGTTCTCGTCGGCGGCACCATGGGCCAGCGCGTCGGCCAGTGCGCGGGCACGCAGGGCGAGGTCGAAGTAGGGGTTGAGGGTGAGCAGTCCATCGTGGATGCCCGATTCTCGATGCAGCCGGCGTACGCCCATCGTGGAGAGCAGGGGGATCTTGACCACTGCCGTGGTTGGCGTCAGCCCGTGGAGCAGGCGTGACAGAGTTTCCAGCCGGCGGTACCGGGTCCAATCTCGCCAGGGTTCCTTGAAGCGCTGCACGATGAGGGGGACGCCGAAACCGAGGAGGATGAAGCAGAAGGAGACCGTGACGAAGGGCCGTGCCGTTTTGGTGCTGAGGACGTCCCAGTCGACTCCGGCCCATCGAGCGCCTACGGCCGCGAACTTGCACACGTCGAAGCCGAGGGTGATGGTGTAGCCCGCGATCATGAGGCCCAGGCCCGCACGAAGCTCCCGGGGCACACCGCTCAGCCAGCGCCGGCACAGGGACGCCATGATCACCGCCGCGGCGGAGTGGCCCATCAGGTAGAGCAGGATCATTTCGCGGATGTACGGCGTGTTGGCGTAGTAGGTGTCCAGGTCCTCCAGCCGTTCGACGGGTGCCTCGCCCAGGGCGAAGAGCACGAACATCGCAACGGCCAGGGCTCCGTAGGTTCCCGCGCACCAGCGTGTGGCCCGGCGGATCCGGGCCGGCGGGCCTCCTCGCCAGGTGATCATCAAGATGATGCCGGATCCACAGCAGGCCATCAGGAGCGAGTAGAGGAGGGGCGCGGCGAAGTTCGGCACGCCCGTTACCTCGTTGACCTTGACGATCGTCGAGGTCGCCCCGAAGTAGAAGACGCCCGTACACGTCAGCAGGTACATCACCACGGCCCGGAGAAGGGGATCCCGTACGTTTCTGCGCAGGCGGGGAAGCCGGACGAGAACGGCCACGGTCCCCAGCACGGCCGGAACGAAGAAGGCTAGATCGGACACGGGTCAGCCCCGTATGCCGTGCTGGCCGAGCGCGGCCGCGATGCGGCCGGACGTCGTGCCACGGTCGAGTACGGGTGCGTCGGGCACCGCCAGCAGGTGCCGTACGGCGTGTGCCAGTTCGAGGCCATAGCGCTCCGCGGCCTGTTCCTCTCCCTCGTGCTTCCTGGCGGCAGCCGCGTCCTGCTTCAGGAGGGCGGGGCTGTGGCGTCCGGCTACAGCCAGAGCGAACTCGACCGCCGCTTGTAGATCGGCGTCGTGGCGCAGAAGACGGGCGGCTGCCGAGCCCTCCGTCACGTGCTGGTGGCAGTGGCCCAGCTCCAGGTGGCGTAACTCGTGCCCGGCGATGACGATCTGGTGTTCGGCCACGGTCTTCCGTTCCACGATGATGAGGTCCTGCTCCCCGAGGTTCAGGGCGAGACCGCTGGCGGTGCCCGGAGGGAAGGGCGTGGTGCGGAACTCGATCCTGCGCCCCCGGCGCCGCCCCATGGCATCGCAGAGCGCGCGACAGACCTCCTCGGCCGGAACCGGAGATTTCAGATGGCCGATCCCATCCACGAGGGCGCCGACGGACTGCCGAATCTCCCGCTGCTTGAACACGTATCTCTCCCATGCCCCTGTTCCGCGAAGGGCAGGAGTTCGCGCCCTGGCGGATTCCACGCGACCAGCCCGCACCGCCCCCGCACAGCAGCCGACCGTTTCACCAACCCTCCGCGTCACGACCGGCGAAGGGCACAGCCCGACCAGTCCCCTGGCGCGTACCGGACAGCACGCCTCAGGACACATCGCCGGGCGGTTCCTCGTCGCCTTCGGCCGCGCGCTCGTCCATGTAGTTGTCGAGCCATTCGAGCAACTTGGTGCGCCCCTGATCGGGAAGCAGGGCGGCGCGCAGCGCGATGCCGTCGACGCCGTGCCGCTCGTAGAGACTCGACCGCCCGGCGCCGGCCGACTGCTCCGCCAGGACGCCGCGTTCACTGTGTTCCTGGTACTCCTGGAGCAGCGTTTTCTCGATGACGGCCAGGGCGCAGCTCAGCGCCTCGGCGTCCTCCGACTGGAGGGCGCCGGCGGGCCGCTCGAAGAACCGCTCCAGCCGTGCGCAATGGTCCATCGTCGGGCGCCGGTCTCCGCCGAACAGTGCCTGTACCTGCTGCCGGGAGATGCCGCTCTGCCGGGCGATCTCCCCATGCGAGAACTTGCGGCCGTTCTCCTTGAGGTACGTCTCGTGGAGCAGGTCGAGCCGCTGCCGGAACCGCTTGTGGATGTCCGGCTCGCCTGCCGGCCGCCCGTGGAGGAGCGCTCGTACGACGTCGAGCGGGACTCCTGAGGCGAGGCGTAGCTTGTCCGGATCCAGGACCTCGTCGCGGCTGCGGCCCAGCTTGGCTCCCAGGTCGACGACCCGTTCGACGGCTGCGGCCAACTGCGAGGCGACCACGGTCGGTAGAGAGAAGGCTTCTGTCACCGGCTGGTCCCCCGAAGTCGCGCTGGACGAATCACCCCGGCACCCGCGGGGGCGCCGACGCAGAGGCTGTTGCAAAACCGATCCTGCCACAGTCGTGGCAGGTGATCCATGGACCTCCGGCCAAACTGCCACGATGGTGGCAGAAAGCCGATGGTCGGCCCTACGGTTGCACAGCCACGCCGACAGGCGGCTGCTTCGGCTGACGGCACCCTGCGCCGCTTCGTACAGGGCCACCGGGCTGAACTCCTGCCCGAGGTGAGTCGTCGTCAGCTCCACCACACCCCGCCGGTGAACGTGCGGCCCTGACCGGCCTCGGGCCCGTCCACCGCTCCGCGATCGGCTCCTTGGAGCAGTCCCGGCAGATCGTCGAGGCTGCGCGGACGGCGCGCGATCGCCTCCTGGTCAAGTTCTCCTCGCGGTTGGTCTGCGGCTCGACCAGCAACCGCTGGTCCACCCACCGCGTTCGTAGCTGGTGCCGATCAGGTGCGTGTTGCTCCGTCGTACAGCGACTGAAGCGACCCCGAAGCTCGACATGAATGTGTGCGGCATCGAAGCTGTGGATGCCGGCGATCAGGCCTCGGCGGCCTGCGCGGGCCGTTCGGAGCGCTCGGTCTTTCGGCCTCGGCTGCCGGCGACCAGCGTGGTCGGGTCGACGGCTTCAGCTGGGGCGCCGGTGGCGTAGAGGCCGTCGGGGACGGTATCGCGGTCGTGGGGCAGGAGCCAGAAGACGCGGCGGCGGAAGGTGCCACTGGGGCGTGAGGGTTTGGCCTTGCTGCCGAGTTGTGCGTAGCCGACGAGGCGTCCGTCGCGGTGGTAGGCCGGCTTGCCGCGGCGGGTGGGGAGACGGTCGAGGGACTGGCGGACGTAGTCGAGTGCGGTGACGTCTTCGAGCCAGATCAGGTCGACTTCGTGATGGATCTCGTCGTCGGAGATGAGGGAGCTCATGTTTTCTCCTCTTCGGCGAGCAGTCCGATACCGGGGTAGCACTTCTTCGAGTTGGACAGGAGCATTTCTTTGGGTGAGGCCAGGCCCACTGGCTCACGGGCCCGTACCGCGAAGGCACGGGAGGAGATGGCGGGCGCGCCTTCATTCTGGCACCAGGGGCGAAAGACGCTGTAAAGGCGGGCTTGTTCTGCGCGGTGACCGGCGTGGAAGGGGCAGCGTTCCTCGAAGAAGCGGCCGGTGTGGTCCTCGGTTTCCGCATACGCGATGCCGGCGATGCGGACGGGGCCAGGTCCGGTGAGATCTCTCTTGCCGGCAAGGTAGCGGCGGGCACCGTCGATGTGCCGAACGAGGCTGCCCAATGGGGTGCGCCGGTGCGGCGTTGGGGGGGCGTGGACGGGTACCGGCCTGCTCTGGGCGAGGATCTGGGCGGCGGCGAGAACAGCCTGACGAGCCCGCGGCCGTACCCCGGGGGAGGAGCCGGAAGATGTCCGGTGCGCTGCCGTTCCTGAGCAAGCCATCCCCGGAGCGATGCAGGCTGCCGGATGTGGCCGATGGGCCTGTAGGTGCCCTCGGTGGTGCTGGTCCTGGGCACGATGCGGCGAGTACAGCGAGGGAGTGGTAGCCCCTGGTAAGACCGGAAAGGTCGATGTGCTCACCGATCGGGATGCCGGGCAGGGCCTTGTCCCGCTGCGGGGGATCGCCCTCGTGGGAGTCGATGTCGATGGCCGGCTGTACCGCAGACCCTCCTACGCCCACGGCAGGGGTGAGCCGCCCTGAGTCGCTGCGCGAAAACCGCAGTTCAGCGGGCACCTACTACCCTTTACAGCGACTGAAGCGACTGAAGCCTCCTCTGTATGACGCACACACGCACACAAGAAAGTGTCCCCATATACCTGAAGTTGAGTCTCTTCAGTCGCTATCTCACCTGAAACACCTCTCTGACCTGCAGCTTTATCGGCGACTCAGCAAGGCGACTCAACCTCACCTCGGCCGCTCTGCCCCGGACGGCGTGACCTACACACCCGCTTCGCATGGGCTTCCGCGGGCCGTCGGCAGGTTCGGCGCCGACCCTCCTACCCGTGCAGGAGCCGTACACCACGTGGCCCGTGTTCCAGGCGGTGCGTCTCGTTGGCGGTGAGCTTGGCGAGCCGGGTGAGTGCGGGCTCCACCATGACGACGCGCGAGCGCCGCGCGGCGTGCTCAGGCGACACGGGGCTGCTCGTCGGCGAGGCGGGCGCGGTGGCCGTCGCGGGCCGTTTCCCGCGGCACGCCGGACTCGGGCAAGGAGTAACCGTTCACAGCGATGTCCTCCAACACCGAAGCGAGGACGTCGGCCTTCGCGCGCTCCGCAGCCGCGTACGCGAGGACGGACGCGGCCGTGTGCTCACCGACGGGCTGACGGCCGGGCACGGACGCGGTGGCCGGCTGCCGGCTCATCCGGGGCTCCTGGCTGTCATCTGGCCGGTGGAACCACGCCATCGCCACAGCGCGGCACCGGAGTCGCTGCTGGCGAACCCCGTCTCGCTGGGACTCAGCCGTACACGGTAGGTCTGCTCGATCCTCGGCCGGGTGGGAGGACGAGACGACAGTGACGATGTCCCGGTCCCGGCCCGCGTCCGGCGTCCCTTCCCGGCCGATGCCGAAGCGGGCCCGGCGCGATATGACAAGCCCGCGCTCAGGCGGCCGTGGGCCGCCTTGCCGGTGCTCTGCCCTGCGTGTGCCACGGTACTTACCTACGCCCATCTGACCAGGTACTCCCGGTGCCGCATCCACCCGCCGTCGGCGAGCAGCGTCGGTTCGCCCAGTACCATTCGGGTCGCGGCGACAGACCGTCATGCCCTGCGCAGACCATGCCTCGTGGAAGGTATCGACCGCTGCTTGGTTCGAGGCGGTGCCCGCGAAGTCGGGCGCCCCGGTGACGCTCGGTGGTCACGCGTGACGCCCTTGGAGTCGAAGCCGAGGTCGTCCTTGCAGGAGGCGTTGCCCATGTCGTGCCCGCCTGGACCGTGA
Organism: Streptomyces sp. NPDC059564; assembly: GCF_042735575.1. NCBI lineage: Bacteria > Bacillati > Actinomycetota > Actinomycetes > Kitasatosporales > Streptomycetaceae > Streptomyces > Streptomyces sp. NPDC059564. The sequence continues at coordinate 64,925 of NZ_JBHWBP010000007.1, forward strand.
AGTCCTCCTGTTCCGCCACGGCCAAGTGATCGCCAGCGGCGCCCAGGCCCTGGCCGTGTACATGCGCCACTCCCCCAGCCGCCGCTGCCAACTGGCCGGGGCAGCCATCCAGGCCCCCCTCCTGCGCAACGCCGCGCGACATATCTACCGTTGGGTGGCCCACCACCGGCACCGCATGCCCGCCGGGACCCCGGCTTGCGCCGTTCCGCCCGCCCGCCCCTGAAAGGACCCGCGCCCGTGTTACGGACGCGCACGCCCACATGTGTCGTCACCAGCGCCGCCGCGCCCCGCACCACACATGGCCACCACCCGGACCGCTACGTCCAGATCGGTTCACTCACCAAGGTCCTCACCGGCACCGCCTTCGTCCGCATGGCCTCAGCCGGCCTGCTGGGCGCCGCCGACCCGGTGGAACGCTGGCTCCCGACGCCCCACGGGACCGGCATCACCCTGCAGCATCTGGCCGAACACACCTCCGGTCTCCCCCGGCAGCCTCCTGGGCTGCCGGGCAAAGACCCCTACCGCAGCTTCGACACCGCAGCCCTGAACCAACTGCTGGGCAGCTTCCATGAGATCACCGTCGCGCCCGCCGGCACGACCGAGGAGTACTCCAACCTCGGATACGCCGTTCTCGGCGCGGCCCTGTCCGCGGCGGCCCAGCTGCCCTACGAACAACTCATCCGCGACCACGTCCTCACGCCCTTGGGCATCCGCGAGATCACCGCCCACCCACCGGCGGAGCGCTGCCTGCACCCCACGGGACTCTTCGGACGCAGACGGACCCAGTGGGCTCTGGAGGGGGCCATCCTTCCCTCCGGCGGCCTCTGGGGGACCCCTCGTGCCACCGCCGACCTGCTCAAGGGCCTGCTCGTCGACCGGAAACTCGGCGATCCCGCACCCACCTGGCAGACCACCGGCCTCGTCACCTGGCACAACGGCGCGACCGGGACCTCGTCCGCCTTCGCCGGCGCGCTCCCCAACGGCGCCTGGGTCCTGATTCACAAAATCGGCGGAACCTCCAGCGACACCGACCACATGGGCATCGAACTCCTCAGAGACCTGCACCATGCCTGACACGTCCCGGTCCGCTACCAGCATGTGGCTGCGTAGGGCCCCGAGAACTCCAACTTCCGCGTGACCTCTCTGATCCTCATCGTGCTGTGTGGGCTGGGCAGGCGAGCGTTATGTGGCTCCGGCTTGGCCGTCAAGCGATCATGATCAGCGGACCGCTCCTACCGTTCGGCGACCCGTGGCACGCTCACCAGCGGGTTCAGCTGGTTCGCGTGCTGGGGCCACGGCGATCCCCACCAGGGTCAGAACGACATCTGGTACTGGACACAGCTAGACAACGGTCAGTGGGCAACGTCCCTGCCGTGTTCGTGCACACCGGCGTGGACCCAGCCCCTGGCCTGCGGCAATGCTGAGTTCGTAGCCGGATCTGAGCCTGCAGTTGGCCAGAGCGGCCAACTGCAGCTCGATGCGGTAGACCCGATCCTCTTCTACACGACGTACCACCTCGGGCCCCGCGGCGAGCAGTATGGCAAGCCCTACCCCCTCTTGGAGCGGACGCTCACCGAGTCGATCAGAGCCTCGATCGCGACATTCATCATGCGCGGCCGCGAGTACCTCGCCCAGTAGGCCAGAGGCCAGGTTGTTGGCAACTCCGCTATCAGAAGTCGCGGAATGGTCTGCCCCTCATGCCGAATTGCAATGTGGGTGAGACACCAGTCCCGAGGTTCGAGTGGTTCCGGCTCTGAGTCAGAGTGCTCGTCGCTCGGTGGCTTACCGCAGGATGGGGCGGTTGGCTGCTGCGTATTCATCCGCGATGTTGAAGACACTCTCGCAGTTGGGGCACTCCGCCTTGCCGAAGAGGTTGAGGATTCCATTGGCGAGTACGCTCTCCTCGTCCCGGGCGGTGATCTCGTGCATCCATTGGCCGACGCCGGACAACTGCTCGGCGGGTGTCGGCCGCAGGTCGCGCCGGTCCACGTCGCCCAGATCCCAGTCCCGGATCGCCGAGTTGCGGCCATAGCAGCCGATGGCGATGGTCACCTCCGCGGCACAGTGGGGGCAGTCCAGGCCGTAGAAATCGTCCGTGAAGTCTCCCAGGACGGCCGCCCAGTGGTACTCCTCCTGTACCGCGAGCAGCGCGCGGAAGGCGACGAGATAGTCGGCCGGCCTTGATCGTAGGTGCCTGTCCAGCAGCCCACGGAACTCCACGATGGAGTCAGCGCAGCCCTCCAGCAGCTCGTCGCAGCCGTGCTGCCCTGCGGCACGTTCCATAATTTCCCCGGCCAGACGGCGTGCGTCCGCGTTGCCCGAAGCAAGACGTACCAGGCGGGGCAGCGCGGCGAAGCCGGCGGGGCATACGAGGTCGTGTTCGAGGACCAGCCTGTACCCCAGCTCCTTCCACGCTTCCGCATCGCTCTCGCGCTCCAGCTGCTCCAAGAGCTTGGGGACGCGGTCGGCGCCAAAGCGACAGTCGTACGTTTGTGCCCAGTTCATCACCCGGGTATTTAATCGCTCGCCGGAGCGGCACAGGGGCGCGCCGTCCGGTGTGCGCCCGCCGACGCGGCGCTTCCACCCGCATGGTGACCACGCCGGCCGTCGACGCCCGCAGTTCGCGCACAGCGGCCGACCGTCCTGCCGGCGGATCTCGACGCGTCGTTGCCGGCCGCAGCTCGCACGGGCGACCGCACAGCGCTGGAGGTTGTTGCACGATCCGCACTGCGGGCTACTGGCCCGCCTGTAGCCGCGCCCGTTCACGCCCGGTTGGGCCCGTGAGACCCAACAGGCCCACCGGTCAACCCGCGGTCCCATGAGGGGCGACACGTACGAAATCGCTGCGCCCGGTCACCGGGTTCAGCACCGCGACCTTCAGCGGGCTCCCGGCGGCAGCCTGGATACGGGAGAGCCACGTCTGATTCGGCACCAGGATCGTCAGGTCCTTCGGCCACCGGACGAGCGCCTTCGGATCAGGACACACCACCCCGGCCAGGTTGAACCCGTCGCTTCCCCATCTCGCCCGGGAGTAGACGAGCAGCCCGTCGCCGTGAGCCGGGCTCTGAGCGGCGTACTTGATCGCCCTGCCCGAAGCGGAACGAACCATCTGTGTGAAGGGCTCCCACACCGAGGCATCCAGGCCCACGTACTCGAAGAAGCTCGCCGGCTGCTGCAACTCCGCCTCCCGTTCCCGCTTCCGTTCCCGCGCGCGCTCCTCGACGGCCTGGCGGCGCTGCGCGGCTGCGGCAGCTCGTTCCTCGGCTTCCTGGCGGCGACGCTCGGCGTCGGCGGCCCGCTCGACGGCTTCGGCCTCGGCCTCCAGCCGGGCGCGGGCGACGGCCAGGTGCTCGTACGCGGGAGCCGTCCACCACACCGTGCCGTTCATGCCGGTGTGGACGTGTACCCGCTCCTCGAGGACCCACTTGATCGCGTCACCGAGCGAGCAGGTTATGTGCTCCCACTTCGCCTTCGCCTTCATGGTCCGCGGGGTCCACGCGTAGCGCACCATCCCGTGCCACACCGTCCAGGCCTCCCCCGGCCGCTGCGGGAAGCGCACCCGCAGCGAGGGCACGACGCGCTCCCACGGCCGGTCCTGCAAGGCGACCCAGCACACCGCCACCCCGTCCCGCGGGTAGCGGTCCGTACGCATCCGGGCGTCCTGCGGCGTCATCGGCGACAGCTGCGCCTCCAACGCCATGAAAGGGACGGCCGTGCTCGTCGAAGACCATCACGTCGGCGCGCCAGTTCCGGGTCTCGCTGCTGACTTCCAGGTCCGCCCGCCGGCCCGCCGCCAGGGCCGCCATGGCCGGCTCCAGCTTCAGCAGGTGGTGCTCCGGAGACTCGTTCGCCAGCTCGCAGTCATCCGGCCGCACCTGGTGGTAGAAGTTCCGGGCACTACGCTGGGAGACCCGGGCGAAGACCCGTCCCCGGCACTCCGGACACGCCAGCTCCAGCTCCTTGACGCGATGGACATCCGTCCAGGCGCGACCACACCCGAGATCGTCCAGCGACGCGTCCAGCCTGCCCCATAACGGGTGTACGGCGGTGTACCCCATGAGCCCCCCTCGTGCGCCCCACCGTCGGCGTCCCCAGCCCAAGACGGGCTCACGCCCCTCGCGCCCGGTGCGCCGCCGCGTCCTCTCCGCCATTCTCCGCCAGGCGGAGGAGGACGCCCGTTCCGTCCGATGTCCGCTGCGCAGGTCACGCCCCCTTCCACACCGCACAGACGTACGCGGACGCGCGCCAACGAGGGTCACGAGGCTTGCTTGAGGGCGTCGACGAGGCCGTCTCAACCCACATGTGGGAGCGGGCGGGGGATGCCGGCCGCCGCGGTCTTCCTGTAGGGGACAGCCTTCGACAGCGCGCCGTGAGGCGTTCTTGAGGGCAGCCAGTCACCCGACGTGCGTGGACAGGCGAAATGCGGCTGCCTCACCTGCGTCGAACTGGGGACTGGTGCGGGCCACCACAGCCCGAGCCGCATAGGGTGGGCGCAAATTCGCAGGCGGCAGGGGGCATTCATGAGCGGATCCGCGACGACCGAGGTGTTCCAGACACTGGAGGCGGACGACCCGCCCATGGTCGCCGGGTACCGGATCGCTGCCAGGCTGGGCGCGGGCGGCATGGGCAAGGTGTACCTGTCCCACACCCCTGGAGGGCGAGCCGTCGCCATCAAGGTGATCAGGCCCGAGTTCGCCCAGGACCCCGAGTTCCGCCAGCGGTTCCGTCGCGAGGTTCACTCCGCCCAACGGGTACAGGGCCTGTACACCGCGCCCGTCATCGACAGTGATGCCGACGGGCCGAGTCCCTGGCTGGCCACCGCCTACGTGCCGGGGCCCACGCTCTCCGCGGCGGTGTCCGAGCACGGGCGCCTCCCCGCCCGGACCGTCCTCATGCTCGTCGCCGGGATCGCCGAGGCCCTCCAAGCCGTCCACAGCGCCGGCATCGTGCACCGAGACCTCAAACCGGCCAACGTACTGCTCGCCTCGGACGGCCCCCGGGTGATCGACTTCGGCATCGCTCGCGCCGCCGACGCGACCTCGCTCACGGCCAGCGGGGTCGCCATCGGAACGCCCTCCTTCATGGCCCCGGAGCAGGCCACAGGCGGGGAGATCAGCGGCGCCACCGATGTGTTCGCCCTCGGCCAGGTGGCTGCGTACGCCGCGTTGGGCGCGCCCGCGTACGGCGAAGGCCCCTCGCACGGGGTGCTCTACCGGATCGTCCACGAGGAACCCGACCTGAGCGGGCTCCCCACCGAACTTCGGACCCTTGTCTCGCGCTGCCTCGTCAAGGACCCCGCCGGCCGCGCCTCGTTGACCGAAATCCTCGACCTGTGCGGTGCCGCCGCGGACCAGACACAACTGCGCAGGCCCGAGGACTGGCTCCCGGCCGGACTCGCGGCGGGCATCTCCGAACGCCCGCCGGTCCCGAACCCGGTCCCGAACCCGGCACCGAACCCGGTACCGACCGCACCGGCCTTCCCTCCCGCCCCACCGACGCCCCGGCCCGCCACCACCCAGCCGACACCTCAATCGGCCACAGCCTCCGCGATCTCGCGGCCAGTCGGACCTCCGCAGCCCGTCGGGCAGTACCAGACCCCGCCCACGGCACACCACCTCCAGGGCTACGGTCCCCCCGGCGGCTACGGTCCGCCACAGACCGTCCAGCCTGCGCTCCCGATGCCCATGGCCATGCCCATGCCCGGTCACCCGTACGCGCCGCCCGCCCGACCGCGCAACCGCACCGCCGTCATCCTGGTATCCGTCTTCGGAGGGCTGCTGCTCCTCCTCGCCGGCTGCGGAGCCATGCTCAACATGACCCGCGAGGCCGACGACCGCAGGACCGCCGGCGGAGCCGGCAGCGAAGCGAGCGCTTCCGCCAAGGCAACGCCCCGACCCGACCCGCAGCCCGAGACGTATACGGACATCAAGCTCACGTCGGACTACCACCTGAAGTTCGCCGACGTCCCACTGGAGCCCGTCGAGTACAGCAAAGACGACGTCTTCTACTCCTGCGGCTTCGGAAGCTGCGAATTCGCCACCTTCAGCGCCAAACTCGCCCGGCTCGACAGTGACTCCGACGGCTCCCGCCAAGCCTGCCGTCAAGAGACCCGCTTCGCCACCCGCATCCCCACCGAGGCCCTTCCGAAGGGAGGTCGCATGTGTGTGAGGACGGATAACGGGAGCATCGCGATGATCACCTACAAGGGCAGCTCGCCGAAGGGCGACCCCAGCACGTACACCACCCTGGACGTCACGGTGTGGAGGGGAGCAGACCGCAAGGACTGACGTGATAGTTCGCCCCTGTGACAGGGGGGCGCGAAACGGTGCGCGCGCGATGGACGCCTCAGTTGCCGAATTCGGGGTCAGCCGGCGAGTTGATGGCTGAGGCGTTCGAGCCGGCTGGTCCGTGCGGGGCAGGAGGTCGCTGGTCCAACCGGCCGTGGTCTCCGGCGCACCACCTGGGACGGGTCCACGGTGGCGATGGCCTCGGCCGAAGAGATCAGAACCTGTATCGAAGTTGCCCGAGCCCGTCGCCGCGTTGGCCCGCGTGGTCGCCGCCGCGATCCTCGCCCGAAGTCGAGTCCGGCGACCGGCGCCGCGACCCACGACACGAATGAGATCCGATGAGAACCTATCGCTACAAGGTGCAAAGGAGTGGCTTCGGACTGTTTGTCGGGATCGCAGCCGAAGCCATCCGGCTGGCGGCGCCGCCCACTGCCGGCGCCCCCGTCAGTGACCGGGTCTGGCTGGACGCTTCCGAGGTCGACAACGCCTACTACGGCAGCCGGCTGACACTCACCACGCGTGAAGTCGCCACGCTGCAACTCGGCCTGGGCAAGGTATCCGCCGACATCGAACGCGTCGAAAGCAGCCCTTACATCCTGATCGCAGTCCGAGCGCTGGAGATCATAGAGGTCGATTACGCAGAGGTGGCCCTCGCGCCGGCGATCGCCGGGTGGGCCGAAGCGGAGTTCTCTCTGGCACCCGGCCACTGCCACGCCACTCGCGACAGCGCCACCGGCGAGTTCACGTTGGACTGGGAGGAGTGACCTTATGACCCATGGTGTCGTTGGGTGCGATCACACCCAAGACATTCGGACAGTTCCCATACCCGACGTCGCCATTGGTCGAAGACGAACAGAGCGGGACGGACGGGCAGCCCGGCACCCGCGAGGGCCCGCAGGGCGGCGAGATCGCGGCGGACCTTCGCGACCGGACCGTCCATGATCTGCTTGACGGCGCAGCAGCCGGTCGCGGTCTCCACTCGCCAGTTCCGGTTCATCAGCCCGTCGGTCAGGGCAGACCGGAACAAGCCGACCCGCGGAAGGTGCCGGTGCCACCTCGGCCGGCGAGGCGACGCAACTCACCTGTACGGCTATCGCACAGCCCATTTCTCCGGCAGCAGGGACCGCCGGCCCGCACGGACTCTCTGCTCGCAGGTCCCATCGTGCCGGTCCCGCCCGGCGGTCGACTTTCGCTTCGACCGGTCGGCAGGGCAGGACCCGCCTGTTCCATCAGGACACACCCGCGTTGCGGCCATGGACCGGAGGGACAGGGGCTCCAGCGGCGGTCGGCGCGTCAACCACGGCACCGGCCTCTACGAAGAGCGGAACACCGTCATGCGCCTGATCAACAAGCTGAAGTCACGGCATCACACAGGCCCGAGTGAGTACGAGCGCTCAGGCGCGGCGGAGCCCGGCACGCTTGGCTGTACCCATGAGTGAAATGACCACAGCCACCGCAGCCGCCCCCACCGACCGGGACAGCGGAGCGGTACCCGTCTGGACCTCCGTGCTGACGGTGGTCCTCGCCCCCGTGGCCTTCCTCTTCGGCGGGCTCTCCCCGATGGCCGCGGACAGCTGCGGCCCCGGTCAGTGCGCGGCTCTCGAAGCGACCCTGTCGGTCGTCGCCGTCTGCTGGTTCGCTTCCTGGACCCTCACCCCGCTGCTCGTCCTGGCGTCCTGGTTCTTCTCCGGCACCGCCGTCGGCCGCTGGAGCGCGTGGACCGCGCTCGTCCCGCCCGTGATCGTGATCCTGCTCGTGCTCGGGCTCTGAGGGCCGGGGCGGGGGCCGGCAGGCGCTCGCCCCGCAGCAACGACCAACCGACGCCCGTGGCGACGCAGCGTGGGGGGGGCCCCGGGGGCCCCGCCCCGGCCGTGAGTAGGGCGTAACAGCCCCCCGGGGGAACAAAACCA